>CAJYHH010000592.1 GCA_913773825.1 Candidatus Sericytochromatia bacterium
TGTCTTTAATGCCGCGCAGATCTGAAATCCCAAGTGAGACAAAAGCCTGGTTCCAGAGTAGGTTTTCAGCTGCAACCGGCAGGTTTTTAAACTCCTCAGAATCAAAGTGCCCTTTTAGTTGAAGGTCGCTGGTGTAAACAATCATGTCGTAAATGCCGCGATGTAGGATTTCTGGGTTCATCTTCCCGCTGATATCCAGGCGGGCGGGCAGTAGATGCAGGTATTCAGTACTCGTAAAGGTTTGTTTTTTGTCGTTGGTATAGCTGCGGCGATAAGGCAGGGTCAGAATCGGGCCTGCCAGAGTCTGTTGCCCAGCCCATTTTTGATTCACTTCTTGCATCGCAGTATTTTGCAGCTGCTGGCGCTCAGAAACCAGTCCCTGAACAAACGCCACAGGAATCATTGAAACCAGCAGCAGGCCAAAAATAGAGAAGAGCTTAAACGTCACTGAATTGCGGGTTTTGCGCCATTTAGCGCCGAGGTCCGGCAGCAGCGGCGGTAAGTTGGGCTCTTGCATAAAAGGGTTCTCCTAAAGTACTTTGTTTCATAAAGTATACTGAGATAATATAAACTACTTTGTGATATAAAGTAAAGCGCTGTAAATCCTAAGCCAAAAAATAAATAAGCTGAAGCCCTGTACAGACAGTGCAGGGCTTCAGCGCTTTGACCTTCAGTCTATCTTATCTGTTCAGGTGAAATATCTTCTTGCTCTGCTGAACTTAGGCACTGCGGCTCTGGCGAACCCGTTGGGCGATTTGTTCACGCAGGGTTTTAACACGAGCTTGATTGTGCGAGCTTTGCGAAAATAAATCAACTTCCGCTTTAGATTGTTTGAGAGTATGAGCTTGTAATGATTTGAGCAGACATAGGATGCCTGAGTCCGCTTCAAGGGGGTGGCCGGCTTCGCACATATACAAAGCAACACCTTGAGACATCAGGTCTTGCCAGTTAAGGTACCCGGTCAGGAAATCTTTGCAGGTATAGCGATAAATAGTGTGCTGCTTGCCTTTGCTAATAAAGTACAGGACGTGATCACCTGATGTCTGTAAGGGAGATGTTGCCTGATCGAGATCTTTTTGCTCTACCTGAGCTAAATGTTTGGCTTGCACGTGATGTCCTCCAGCTTGGCGCTTATAACTCTAGCGTTAACTTTTTTGCATGTAACGAGCATAGGCTCATAGGGATTAAAAAGAGCTAAATGTAAGTCGGCAAAATCTCAAAACAGAGTTAAAAAAGGTTTTAAACACCGTCTGCTAAGCTGAATGTCTGCGCTGATTAGCTTCAGGTGCTTCAACTGACATCCTGGCCGCTACGCGATTTTTAACGTTGCGACACATGATATAGATCTTCAGCAGACGTAAGCCTTCTTCTCTGGTCAAAAAGATGCCGTCAGCCCGGATATATTGAGCATTGCCGCTTTTGATCAGATCAGTCCAGCGATTAGGATTTTCAGTCAGAAAAGCCTCTCGGCTCAGGATGCGACCTTCCTGGTCGTCAGGACGAGTGGCGCGAATGATGCGAATATGATCTTCCATCTCTCTTCTCCTGGAAGTTTTTAACGTTTGTCTGTTTTGACCATAAGCTGCCTTGTATTAAAAAGGACTCAAAGCAGCGGTCGATGGCTTAAAAAAGCTGTTAATCCAGTTAAACTAAAGGCATGAAATCCCCTGCTACAACCCTGATTTTGATGGGTATGCTGCTTTCAGCCTGTGCGCCTTCAGTGAGTGTGCCAGCTGCCCAGCCCACTACGGTGTTAGGTCCCGAGCTGCCCGTTAATCTGATGCCTAAACCCGTTAAACTGGACTCTGTTGCGCTTGAGCCTCTTCAGGAGCGGCAGGTGCGTCTGGCAGCTCTGGCCTGGTCACCTAATCGCAAACGCTTTGCCTATCTGCTCAATGACGAGATTATTGGTCCTGATGCCAGCCAGTTGCAAAGCCTGAGATTAAGGGATCCGTTTAGTCAGCAGGAGCAGCAGCTTGAGCTGCCCCAAGGTCGGGTTGCAGGGCTATGGTGGCTGGATTCTAAACATCTGGTTTTTAGCTTGCAAGAGCCACGTACAGCGCCGTTGACACCCCAAACCCCCGCTCGTTTTAAGCTCTACCGTTTAGAGGTCGAAAGCGGTGAGCGCATTGAATTAAAACGTTTTGACTTTGATGGGCGTGGCCCTGAGTTATACAGCCTGCATGCCCAGAATTCATCTTTGCTTTATCTGGATGCTCAGGGCGGTAAAATCGGGCTAAATGTGCTTGATGGCTTAACCAAAGCCGCAAATGTTTATCCAACTGAATTAAATCTGCTGCAATACGATGCGCTTAGAGAGCATCGGCTGTATTTGCCTGATTCACAGCATTTAATTTTGCTTGCCGGCCGCCGTCTGTTTGGCAAGACTCAGGCCTTTGTTTTTGACCTTTATTGTCTGGACCGTAGTAGCGGCGACTTGACAAAGCTAGCTATGGACTTGATGGCTGGAGAGTTTGAGCTTTCGTCTGAGGGGCGCTATTTAATTGCTGATGGGCAGTTTAAAGACTTGCTGACAAATACCAGCGTTAAGCTGACTGCTACATCTGCGTATTCTGAGTATAAGGTCTGGAGTTTAGAGCGCATCATGGCCTTAAGCGGTGAATCGCCGCTATTTAAATCTGTTAGCTGGTTGACCCATTCGGGTTCGCTGCTTGCTAAACAAGAATTTGCAAAACAAGTAGATGATGGCAATGTAGAAGGGCTTAAGGGCTTGGTCTCAGTGGCTGATCAGGGTTTATTTGTCTGGCGCGACAATCAAGCCTGGTTTACCCCACTGGCAGAAAAAAGCCCCAACCCTGTAAGCGCTTTTAAACTGAATGCTGAAGCCAAATTAGAGATTTTAGCGGAGCCAGGTCAGCCTGTTGTCCTGCAATATCAGCCGGAAGGAACGCTTAAGGCCAAGGCATTAAAACCCATTCGCCTAAAGGTCTATGGGCTTTCAGGTGGTGTAAACGCCAAAGGCTTTTACCCTCTGCTTGAGATTCAGGTGGCCTTACCCGAAATAGACAAGGCCCAGCCTGAATAAATTGATTTGTTTACGCTGGTTTAGCGCTGCTGAGTCTGTTCCTGGCTCATCAGATAAGAGAGCTCACTTTCAAAAGCCTGCTGGCGGGTGTGGCGGGCATCAATGGCTGCCTGGGCTTTAACTTGATGAGCCTGACGAGCCTGAGAGAGTACTGATTCAAAACGATTATTATTTGAGGCGGGCTGCTGCGCGGGTGACTGTGACATGGGTTAGCCTTTCGTAGCGCTTAATCTTGAATATTAAATAAGAGAGGCCCGTGATCTGGACCTCTCTTATTTTAACGTATGACGCGTATTGCTTTTGAAACTAAAACGAGGGTTTATTGCATTCTTAATGTTAAGTACTTGTAGCAGAGCCCGCAGGGCGATGCGTACAAGGGACTTATGCAGAGCGTAGTGATGCTTGGTACTTGTAGCAGAGCCCGCAGGGCGATTTGGCAGCCGTTACTGGCGAAGCCAGTTTACGGATGGCGTACGCATTGCGCGTACAAGGGACTTGCCTTGGCTGTTAGCGACGTAGAGAGCTTACAGCCAAGGACCGCAGGTCGATGCAGAGCGCAGCAATGCTTAGTACTTAAAGCAGCTCCTAAGCCTGGCGGGTCGGGGGCTCGTCCAGAAAATAACCAGCAGGGTTGATGGTCCGACGGCGTTCCTGACGGATGCGCGGGCTGTGGGATTCAGAACGATTCTGATGAGCGCGCTGGAAGGCTGCTAGCACGGATTCAAAATGATTTTCACCCTGTTGAGATAAATTAGTCATCTGGCTTCCCTTTACTTACATGCTGATTTTTTTGTCAGGCTCTCTGGCCTGTTGTGAAACTATCTTAGCTTGTCTGACCAAAATAAAGTCTTGATAATGACTGGATTTAGCGTTCTTTTTATTTTTACAAGCTGAAATAGTCTGTTTTTATGGAATTTTTATTTAACAGGCCTTGGCAGACGTAGAATTGGGTGTTAGTCCCCTCTGTGAGTCAGCTCACCCATCTGGTAGCATGAGCATCAGACCGGTAAAATGCATTTAACTTGATTCAGTGAAGGCCCTTCCCCCCATGCCTATTTCAGTGCTTGTTCTGTCACCCTCGCACAATATTCGTAAAATGCTGGCGCGTTACCTTTCGACAGCTGATTTTCATATTTATACCGCTGATTCTGTTACGACAGCGCTGCCGTTTATTCAGTCTCTGCATCTCGATGCAGTTGTGACCGATCTGGATTTACAGCAAGCTTCTGGCCTGGATATGCTGCTTTGGCTCAATCAGAAGTATCCGGCGATTCACCCAGTGGTGATGTGCGAAGCAGACGATAGTGACTTAATGGAAGTTTTAAGCAATATGACGGTCAGTGTGCTGCATAAAAACCGTTTAAATCTGCTCGACTTTCGCAATTTACTCCAGACCATGTGCCAGAACAAACGCGGCGTCACTTATCAGTTTCAGCAGATCAGCTTATTTGAACTGGTGCAGCTGGCTTCACGGGCTGGGCATGCCAGACATGTGTATATCACCTCGCCTCAGACGGGTCAGGAAGGCCTGGTCTGCTTTCAGGACGGCAAGGTGCAACATGCGCTATATGACGTCTATAGCGGCGAAGAGGCCTTCTTTGAAATTATGCGCATGAAGCAGGGTTTGTTTCAGGAGACCCTGGGCCGTAATGAATATTATTCAATTGATTCCAGCGTCGATCAGCTGATGGCGATTTCGGCGTTGCGCCAGGATCAGCAGCCCTTAGAGATTCCGCCGCCCCACTGTACGGTGTTCTCGTGTGATATGTCCTTGGCTAATTATCTGCTTGAGCATTACCCCAATGCTGAGATGGAAGTGCTCTGCACCGATTTGGTTGAAGAAGTCTTTAGCCAGCTGGAGCGCAAGTCCGACTTATTGATTCTCGATCTTGACCTGCCTGGTTTAGACCCCGAGGCGTTTTTTCTGACTCTGGCCGAGAAAAAACTTAGAACCCGAATTTTGTTAATTGGCTCTGAGATTAACCCACAAATTGGGAGTTATCTGAGCTACCCGCAGGTCGATCGCTTCTTTATGAAACACACTCAGTTTCAGGAGCTTGGCGAGCTGATTCACCAGATTTATCTCAGCCAGCAGTTTAGCGGCGATTTACAAGATCTCTCGCTGTTTAACGTACTTCAGACTTTTAGCTACTTCCGCCAGCCGCGCCTGCTGGAAGTCACTGACTTCTTCTCAGGTCAGACCGGACAGATTTTTATTGCCAACGGTGAAGTTCAGCACGTCACATTTGGTGAACTCAGTGGTCGCGATGCGCTTAAACACATGATTGGCATTCGTTATGGTGTTTTCAGGCAAGAAATGTACTGGGAGCCCGTGACCCGCAGTCTGAATGTTCCGCTGACGCGTTTGATGCTCTATTTGACACGTTATATGGAGAGCCACTCAGCACCTCGTTTCCAGGCTCGCGACCTGCTGCTTCAAGACGGCCGCACCGTTACCCTGCAGCCCGAAAAAATCACTTATTTGCAGGCCATGAGTCAGGAAAACGCTGCTAAACCCAAAGCCGCTGATCCGACTCATTTTCAGGCGCCATCTGGCGCCAGCTTACTTTGATGCAAAATCAGGTTCTAATCGGCTTGAGTAAGCTGTTGGCTTTGTTCTTACTTGGCCAGCAGGCATTCGCTGAATCGCTTGTCACGCCCTCTCAGTTAGAAGCAAAGACAGATACCAAAGAAGAAGTGACAACAGACTTGGCTGAGCCTGCGCCGATACGTTCAGCAATCAATTTTAGTAAAGTGATTGGCTGGCCCAAGGGCATCACGCCCAAGGCGCCACCGGGCTTTTTTGTCAGTCATTTTGCCACAGACCTGATTTATCCGCGCCAAATGCATCAAGCCCCCAATGGCGATGTGCTGGTTGCTGAGGCGAATACTGAAATCAAAGGTTTTAGCCGCTTGCCGATGGAGTTGATCGGCTATACTCGCGCCCAGCGCGCTGATAAGAGCGCTAATCGGATTACCCGCTTACATGATGCTGACGGCGATGGCTTTTATGAAAGCCGAAGCGTCTTGTTATCTGAGCTGAATCAGCCCTTTGGGATGCAGGTCCTGGGCAAGTTTCTGTATGTGGCCTGCACAGACGCACTCTGGCGTTTTCCCTATACAGGTTCAGAGGAGCAGATTACGGCTCCTGGTCAGAAGCTGCTGGATTTGCCAGCGGGTGGCTATAACAATCACTGGACCCGTAATCTTACGGTTAGCCCGGATGGACGTAAGCTTTATATTGCTGTAGGCTCTGGCAGCAATATCGCAGAGCGCGGTTTAGCTCACGAACACCGACGGGCCGCCATTTTAGAAGTGGATTTAGAGGGTGGCAATGAGCGTATTTATGCAGACGGTCTGCGTAATCCAGTCGGTATGGCCTTTGCGCCAGGCAGCAACACGCTCTGGACGGTTGTCAACGAGCGCGATGGCTTAGGGGATGAGCTGGTTCCAGACTATTTAACTTCTGTGCAGCCCGGTGGCTTTTATGGCTGGCCAGACAGCTATTTTGGTTCTCATCCGGACCCGCGCGTTGAGCAGCGACCTGAAAAAGTCGCCAGTGCGATTGTGCCAGATTTGGCTTTAGGCTCACATACTGCTTCACTCGGCCTGGGTTTTTATACGGGCACAGCCTTTCCGGCTGCTTATCGCGGTGGAGCCTTTATTGGCCAGCATGGTTCCTGGAATCGCTCTGAGCTGACGGGTTATCGCGTGGCTTATGTGCCCTTTAATCAAGGTAAGCCTGCTGGGCCACCCCAGGACTTTCTCAATGGCTTTATTGCCAGCGTTGAACGCAATGAGGTCTATGGCCGGCCCGCCAGCGTGCTAATGCTGCGCGACGGCAGCTTATTAGTCGCTGACGATGCCGGTAACACAGTTTGGCGCGTTAGAGCAATCTGGAACGGCTAAGTAGCGGTTTAGAGGGTTTAGGTTCAGCTTTCACGGTGTGGCACAACTAAAACTGGGCAAGGCGCATGGTGCAAGACATAATTGCTGACGCTGCCCAACAGCACGGAGCTGATTGTGCCTAAACCCCGACTGCCCATCATAATCAGGTCCTGACCTGCTCCCTGCTCCACAATTAAAGCGCCAGGATGGCCCCGACGCACCACAAGCTGACAGCTGATACCAGCTGATTGAAACTGCTGCTGAATCTCTTTGAGCCGTTGATTGGCATAATCGCGAATATCAGTCTCAATTTTGTCGAGAATTTCAGGCGCTGGCGGGTTATACAGCCCCATTGCCGGAGAGACTAAAAACTCTTCGGCATATAACACGGTCACGTTGGCTTGCGATTGTTTGGCCATTGCCAAAACATGGGGGATTACGGCTTCAGAAGCCTCAGAAAGATCGTGTGGAAAAAGAATCTGTTTGTACATTTGATGTCTCCTTTGGCCCTCAGATACTGAGTCAGAGTTTGCGTTTTTATCTTAACGCAGGTTAGCCAAAAGCATCCTGAGTAAGGCCAGGGTATTTGTTGATTTTGATCAGGCCTGATACTGTGGATTGAAAGAGCTTTAGAGGCTGAGTATTTGTCTGAGATTAAAGAATTTCTTGATCCGCCGTTTCGCTGGGATCTCACTCACCGTCGTCGTTTGGGAAGCTTACTCGAAGGTGAGAGAGCATCAAGGTATGCTGGTTTTGAACAGGATATTTTGACATGTTGCTCACGTGTTCTTGCTTTTGCTGGTAATAGTGAACTTGTTTTTATCGGTCGCTCGCCTGAAAGTGTATTTGATCAGTTGAGCGGCTTGCTCTATGACAGCAGTTGGTTTGAGCGTTTGATACTCCTGCATTTTTCGATGCGTTTTTGTAGTGAAGCCTCAATTCGTCAAGAGTTGCCTGGAGCGATTCCCGCTTTACGTGCCTATTTTGAAAGCCTTAGCTTAGATCCACATGGACTTATTCAGCGTCCGCGACCTGTTGCTTTAATTGATCTGGTCGATTCTGGTGATACATTCGGCCGGCTGATTCGTTTTTTGGCCAACTGGAGTGATGAGGAAAACTGTCATTGGGAGGCCGTGCGAGCAAAAATTCGTCTGATTGGTTTGACCATGCGCACTCAAACCAGCCCAAAAACTTGGCGTTGGCAGCAGCATGCTAAATGGATTCATTTACTCGGGACTTCAGCTGTTAAAAATGTTTCTCTCCCTCCTGAGCTCTGGCTCTATATTGGGAATACCCAGCCCAAGGTGAGTCGTTCTTACACGCCAGAAGATTGGGGTGAGCTACAGGCATCAAAACCGAGTTATCTTTCTGAACAACTCAAAGCTCTACGTTTAGCTCATTTTTTGTTTGAGCGAGGCCGTAAGGCGGAGCTACGCCAAAGCTTTGCGCGTATGCTGGTTCGAGAGCCTGCTATGAATGAAGCGTGGTTTAGAAAACTGGCTCTTGAAATCCGGCAGACTTGAGCCTCTTAAATTTGAGCAAATTTTGAGTCTGCGCCATAGCCCATAGCCCATAGCCCACGGCCTATCTCCTATGGCCCATAGCCTCCTCACATCCCGTATACTGATGTCATAGCCTGTCTGCCAGAAAGG
>CAJYHH010000593.1 GCA_913773825.1 Candidatus Sericytochromatia bacterium
GAACAACCAGTGGCAGGTCGAAAACCATGAGCTGGCTCAGTTGCCTGACTTTAACCAGAACAATCCCGAAACCGCTAAATACCTGATCGACTCGATGAAATGGTGGATCAGCCAGACCAAAGTCGACGGCTTTCGTCTGGATACGGTCAAACACGTACCGCGCAGCTTCTGGAAGCAGTTTAACCGCGAGATGCGTAGCTACGCCGGGGATGACTTCCTGCTGCTGGGTGAAATTTACACACCCTCGCCAGAATTCCAGGCGCCTTACATGCACGAAGGCATGCATTCAGCCTTTGACTTCCCGCTCTATTACGCAATTAAAAATAGCTTTGGCCAAAGCCAGAGCATGCGCCAATTAGCCAATCATTTTGCCAAAGACGGGCTCTATCCTGACGCTACCATGCTGTCTCCCTTTGTAGACAACCATGATGTCCCACGCTTTTTAAACGAAGCTCGCGACAATAACAAACAGCGCTTGATGTTAAGCGTGGCCTTTATTATGAGCGTCCGCGGTATGCCCATGCTGTATTACGGTACAGAAACCGCCTTACCCGGTGGTGCTGATCCAGATAACCGCCGTGACATGAATTTTAATGGCGATCCCCAGATGCTGAACTTCGTCAAACAGATGACCGCTCTGCGCCGTCAGAATCGCGCTCTGCGCCGGGGTCGCCAGTTAGAAATGTGGCAGGACGATCAGGTCTTTGGCTTTACGCGGATGACTGAAGTCGCTAAAGAAGAAGTGATGTGCTTCTTTAACAATAGCAACCAGCCCCAGACTCGTCAGGTGCAGGTGCGTGCCGAAAGCCCGCTTAAAAATACCCAGACCCAGCTGATCAATGCATTAAATCCTCAGGATCGCATTCAGATCAACAACGGCAATATTCAGGTCACAGTCCCGCCAATGGGCTTTGTGATCTATAAAGCTCAATAGGTTCACAAAAACCTAAACCGCTCAGTTTTAAACGGCCCCTGCTAGCAGATTTACTGTCAGCAGGGGCTGTTGTTATGTCTACTAGTCCGTGTCGCAAATGATCTTTATAAGTCCTACATTTATTTATTGTCAGACAAAATTCTTAATAAGCTCACAGAGTAATGGATATTTGCTTTAAATCTATTCAGCAATGATCGTTTACGGGTTTTTGCATGATAAAATCATGCGTAGTCAGACTGGCTTGCCCTCTAGACAGCCAGCATATGAGAACTGAAGCTGGAGGACTGTGTCGCTTATGTCTATTGGTGCTCTTGATAGTTACGGCAAGGATATCCTGCGTCGGCAATTTGGTCTTAACCAAAGTCGCTTAGACACGGCCTTAGAACGTCTAAGCACAGGCCTAAGAATTAACCGGGCTGCAGATGACCCCGTCGGGATTACGCTGGCCAGCCGCAGTAAAACCCAGCTCAGCAGCAATCGGGTTGCAATTGACCAGAATATGCAGGCGATTAATCTGACCGATGTGGCCTCTGATGGCGCCCAACAAGTTTTGAGCCAGTTACAGCGACTGCGTGAACTGGCCGTCAGCAGCATCAGCGACACCAATACAGCCAGCGATCGCAGCCGAATTCAAGACGAAGTGAATACTCTGGTTAAAGCGATTGGCCAAATTGGAGAAGTGACGCGCTTTAATAGCCGTCAGTTAATTGACGGCTCGTCTTCGGGCTTTCAAAACTTTAAACGCGCCAGCGGCGAAATTATCTCAAACTATACCTACACCAGCAAAACCAACGGCAATACCTTTAACTTTTTAACAGGCTATAACGTTGATCCTGGCATTGACGTCAACGATACATTTACTTTTCGCACTAGCCTCAACACCAGCACCAATAAATATTCATTAGAAGTGATCTCAGCCCGCCAAGGCTCTTTGCTTTATTACAATGACCTTGATACGTCTCCCACCAGCTTTTCATTTAGCCTGCCGACTCCCTCTGGTAGCGCCAATGTCAGCATTAACCGCTCAACCTTTGACTTTGAGCGCATCACTGGCCCTTTAACCACCGCCGAACTCAATAAAACCCTGCAGCAACTCGTCAACAACGACCGTCTTGACCCAATCAGCTACGGCAATCTGCAGGTTCAGCTTGGCCCCAACACCCACAATATCGGCATCAGCGGCGATATGACCCTTCAAGGTTTTCTCAATTCACTCAATGGCTTAAGCAGTGGTTCAAATACACTCAGCGCCGCTTATAACACCAGCACAGGCCGCATCACGCTTAATTATTCAGGTCGTGCCCAAAATACAACCAGCAACATC
>CAJYHH010000594.1 GCA_913773825.1 Candidatus Sericytochromatia bacterium
CAGTCTATTCTTGAAACGATTACTGGCTATAGTGAATTTGACCGTAACTGGCTGGCAAAACTCAAATATCCACCTTTTTTCCTGATTCACCATGGCAATGACTGGGGGCCAATTTATCCGGCCTGGTCAAATATGGAAGCCTTGCTGGAGACTGCCCAGCAGTAACTAAACGGCGCCTGTTTTCCAGCGTCCATTGCTCGGATCCTGAATGACCTTTTGACCGAGTTTTTCGAGCGCTTGTAATAAAAACGGATATTGTTCCTGGCGTTCAGCGACAAAAGCACTGCGAAAACGCTCTAATGCTGTCTCTTGACGATATTGACCATTTAAGACTCCAAGTAAAAAGGGAACAGCTGCTGCATCTTGTTGTAACACCAGCGTTTCGACGGCTTGTTGCAAGAGTACAGGGTCATCCTGACGAGCGGCTTCCTGCAGCATCGCGATCACTTGTTCAAAGCCTGTATAAATGCCTGCCCGGGCTAAAGTTTGTAAGGCAACTAACCTGGATCGATTGTCCCAGCCGCGAGCCTGCTGAAACACACTTAGCAGATCATGACCTAAAGCGGGCTGTTCACCCAGACGACGTAAGGCGAGTTGACGGACTTGAGCCAGACTGACACGCCCGTTGTCGCTGCGAGCTTGTTGCTGGCGTAATAAAGTCAGGATACTCTGACCCCAAGCTTCATCAATCGGGGCACTGAGGGCCAGTAAGATTTCTTGCTGTAAGCTGGCGGGCGTCTGAGAATAGAGCAGTAAAGGTTCAAATAAGGCTCTTAAAGCCTGAGGATCGCGCTGCCTGCTGAGTAATCTCACGGCCGCACACTGCGCCTGAACAAAACGCGAGCTTTTAAGCACTCGCTCACAGAGCGCGCCCAGATCCTGCTTGGGGATACAGGACAGCAAAGCTGTCAGAGCTTGATTGGCATCTTGTTCAGTCCAGGAAAGCGCAACGATATAAGTCAGGCCAGACCGCCAGACTTCGCCCCGTTTTTCAGGCTCGACACTGAGGGTATGGCGTTCCAGAAGCTCTAAATTATCGTCATGCAGCACATGACTGCGAATCGCGCGCGGCACCTGAGCAAGATTTAGACTTTGCTGGACATTTTTTAATTCGGATTCTAGATCACCAGCCGCTTGATGGCGCGAAAAAGGCCCGCGATAGCTGCGGCTTTCGCTGACATAGGGCTGAGCCCGCTGGCGCTGTAAATTGAGATGTTCTAAAGCCTGATCAAAACGAGCTTGAATCAGGTCCTGCACAATTTGCTGCTGATCCGGGCTGATCAAATGCTGCATCACTAAACGTTGCAGGGTGTTGAGATGGCGGTCGATATAAACGCGCAATGGATCCCAGGGAATATATTCACGGGGATTTTCAGTCAGCGCAACGAGGGCCTGCCAGTCAGCCTGCAGGGCCTGCCAGTCTTCAGCTGCCAGCAAGTCTTTCATACAGTAGGTGGTAGAGAGTAGGGCGTAGGTAGGGAAAAGGCATTTTTGTCTTTAAACCCCATCTACGACACCTACTCGATACTTCCTACTTTGGTTTCTGCCGGGGCGCCGTGGTGGCGCTGGACGAGGTATTCCGCGAGCTGGCGATAGGCTCTTGAACCCGCTGAGTGCATGTCATAAAGGACAACTGGCCGCCCTGCTGCGGTCGCTTCACTTAAGCGATGATCGCGCGGGATCATTTGATTAAACACCAGTCCCTGAAAATGCTTTTTAGCCTGAGCTAAAAGCGCTTGAGAGTAAGCCAGGCTGGAGTCAAACATGGTAAGCAGAATGCCTTCAATTTGCAGATAGGGATTAACTGACTGTTGAACATTTTTGATTAGCTCAATTAAGCGCGGCATGGTGCTCAGCGCCATTTGCTCACTCTGTAAGGGTACTAGTAATGAGTCGGCTGCAGCAAAGGCCATTTTAGGCAACGCAGATAATGAAGGCGGGGCATCAATCAAAATAAAATGATAATCAGCTAAAGCCAGATCCACCACGTTTTTGAGAACGTCTGGATCTTCTACGGCGCGCTGATTGAGCCAGATTTCAGTGTCTGCATCAAGAATATTAGACGGCAGCAGCGAGAGGTTTTCGATGGCTGTCGGGTAAATAAAACTCTGGATATTATCCTGACGCAGTAACTCTAAAGCGCCGGTCGAAAAAACTTCCTGTAGACCACCGCGATCTGATTTGCCGTTCATGCCCAGACAGCGGGTGGTGCTGCCCTGGGGATCCAGATCGATGATCAGGACTTTCTGCTTAAGCAGAGCGAGCCAGGCTGCCAGGTTGACGACGGTTGTCGTTTTGCCGACGCCGCCCTTCTGACTGCCGATTGCGATTGTCCTTGTCTTCATGACTGAATCCGTTCTATGAACTTCATATCTGAACTCGTTCTCCGATCTTGATAATCCGCATTGAAACTAGGGGATGGATGCTTCATTTTACCGCAAAAGCAAAACCGGGGCATCCCTGAAGGATACCCCGGCTTGTTTGCTACAGATGAATCTGCAGACTAGATGGTTTTCTTGGTATCAAAGGCGTCACGCAGGCCGTCACCAAAGAAGTTAAAGCCGAAAACCGTCAGCACGATTGCAAAACCCGGAATCAACAGCCAGGGGCTTTCCTGGACCGCGACCATGTTGTTGGCTTCTTTGAGCATCAGGCCCCAGCTGGACTGTGGATCCTGAATACCCAGACCCAGGAAGCTCAGAGCCGCTTCGCTGAGAGTATAAGCCGGGATTGAAATTGTCGCAGAGACAATAATCCAGGACGACATCTGGGGAATGATGTGTTTGACGATAATCGGAATATCTTTCATCCCGACTGAACGCGCCGCTTCGACGTATTCCATCTGGCGCAGGCTCAATACCTGACCCCGATAAATACGTGCCTGGCCCGCCCAGCCAATAAAGCTCAAGATCACAATCACCGCTAAGTAGCGCTGAATTGAGTCAAGGCCTTTGGGCAGCGTGGCTGACAGCGTCAGCAGCAGGTACAGACTGGGGAAGGAGATAATCGCTTCAACGACACGCATAATCACGTTGTCGATCCAGCCGCCAAAATAACCGGCGATCCCCCCCATCAGCAGACCAATGGGGTAAGAAATACAGATCGCAACCAGACCGACAGTCAATGAAATGCGGCCACCAAAGAGCAGACGGCTAAATAAGTCACGACCTTGAACGTCAGTTCCCCAAATATAAATGCGGTTGGGTTTTTCACCAGGCTGCAGCTTAGCGGGT
>CAJYHH010000595.1 GCA_913773825.1 Candidatus Sericytochromatia bacterium
GCCCAAGCTCACCAAAGCCGTACCTTCTTCGCTGGTCGCAATTATTGTGGTCAGTCTGGGCGTGATGGGGCTTGGGATCGATACGCCTACGGTTGTCGATATGCTCAAAGGTGGCCATTTACAAGCCATGCTGCCAAGTTTTGCGGTGCCCAATGTACCTCTGAATCTCGAAACCCTTAAAATCATTTTGCCCTATTCGTTTATCTTTGCGGCGGTTGGCCTGATTGAATCGCTGATGACTTTGTCGCTTTTAGATGAAATGACTGAGACACAAGGGTCTCCCAATCAAGAGTGTCTGGCGCAGGGTGTTGCCAATGTGGTGACGGGCTTTTTAGGCGGCATGGGCGGCTGTGCGATGATTGGGCAGAGCATGATCAATGTGCAGTCAGGGGGCCGTGGACGCTGGGCCAGTATTACAGCGGGTGTGGCTTTGTTAGCTTTGATTTTATTTGCCAGCCCCTTTTTAGAAAAAATCCCCCTGGCCGCTTTAGTCGGCGTGATGTTTATGGTTGTGATTGGCACCTTTGAATGGTCAAGCTTTCGCGTGATCCAAAAAATTCCCCGTGCTGATGCCTTTGTGCTGGCGCTGGTTTCGCTGGTCACAGTCTTTACAGACTTAGCGACCGCTGTGCTGCTGGGCATTATTGTTTCTGCGCTAAGCTTTAGCTGGAAAAAAGCCCAGCATATTCTGGTGAGCAGCAGGATTGATCAGCAGGGAGTTAAACACTACGAAGTCAGTGGTTATCTGTTCTTTGCCTCTGCTCAGAACTTTCTCAAGCAGTTTACGGTCAAACAAGACCCAGAGCTGGTGCAGATTAGCTTTTGCCATTCGCGGGTGATGGATCATTCCGGACTTGAAGCGGTCCACCAGCTGACAGAGCGATATTTGCGTCAGGGTAAACGTTTGCAGCTGACAGATCTCAGCCCCGAATGCCTCAAGATGCTTAGCAAAGCAGATGGGATTATCTCTGTAAATATTCACCCTGCTATTCACTCAGAGCCAGAGCTCAACATAAAAGCTTCTGTCTAGTTCGGTTTAATCTTGTGTTGCCCCATTTGGCTGTTAGCAGCAGCCAGATGGGGCATCCGTTATGATGAAGGCAGAGTAGACAAGAGGCAGACGATTGAATGGCAGCACATAAAGGCAAATCCCCCAGGTCGGAATCAGCTGAATTATCGGAACCAGCTGATTCCGTTGAATCAGCTAAGTCCGCAAAAGCAGCTTCCAAGCGGAGTGAAAGTATTCTGGTTCCCTTAGCGGCGATTCGGGTTGGCAAGCGAGAGCGGAGCTTTCGCCCCGAACATGTTCAGGAGCTTAAGATCAATATTCAGGATGTGGGCCTGATTAATCCCATTACGGTCTCGCGTGAAACTGACGGTACTTACATGCTGGTTGCCGGCCGTCATCGGCTTGAGGCTTTTCGCGAACTCTACGCGGAAGGGGATTTGCGCTATCAAGAGGTCAATGTCTTGGTGATTGCTGCGTCTCAGGCTAAAAAAGTCGAATGGTCAGAAAACCTTTATCGCAATGATTTGACCGTGCTTGAAAAAGCTGAACATCTTGTCGCTTATCTGCAAGAGTCTGGTGACACGGTGGCACTGGCAATTGAAAATCTCAGTCGCAATTCTGGGCAATCCCGCCGCACCTTTTTTCGCTATAAAGCGATTGGTTTAGGCATTCAAGTGGCTGATGAAATTAAAACCTTAGATACCGAGCTTGTGGACAGCACCCGCCAGCTTTATTTTCTGGCGACTCAATGTAGTAAAACTGAGCAAAAGGCTGTAATGCGGGTTTTACGCAAAAGCCCTGGCCTAAGTGCCCAGCAGGCTTATGCTCAGATCAAAGGTGAGACAGCACAAGCAAGTGAAAAGTCTGTGCCAGTGCTGATGCCGCTTGCTGTGCGCGATGAGCTGGGTTTAATTGCCAAAAAACGCAAGCTGAAAAAAGGTGAATTTTTAGAGCAGTTTATGCAGGCTGCTTTAGATGCCTACAAACAAGGGGCCTTTGAAGTTAAATCGTGACGTGTGGTGTGCTCAATAGAGCAGATAGCGTCCAAATAAGCGCTGTGTTTGTAGCTTCAATCTGCTTGGTTTTGACTGTATGTTTGTGTATAATCTAGTTTAGTCTTTTTAAATTAGTCTTCTTAAATTTAAAAAGCTCTGCTCCTGATCTGAGTTCCTGAAAGGCCCTTATGACCACCTCTGCTGCTTCTGTCCCCTCCTCTGCTAAAGCACCTGAAATCAGCCGTTTTTCAGGCAGTCGCCTGGTGATTACTCTGTTGCTGATTTCAACCTTTGTGGTGGTCCTTAACGAAACTCTGATGGGTGTGGCGATTCCACATTTGATGCAGGATCTTAAGATTACGGCCAGTGCCGCACAATGGCTGACCACGGCTTATTTGCTGACCATGGCAACCGTGATTCCCGTGACCGGTTATCTCTTACAGAGACTTAATACCCGTTCGGTGTTTATGTTGGCAATGGTGGCCTTTAGTCTAGGCACACTGGGCTCAGCATTAGCTCCAGATTTAAGCTGGCTGATTGCCGGTCGAGTGGTGCAGGCGATAGGCACAGCCTTGATGATGCCTTTGTTGATGACCACCATTATGACCTTAGTGCCACCAGATTCTCGCGGCAAAATGATGGGTGAAATCTCAATTGTGATTTCAGTGGCGCCTGCGATTGGGCCGACATTATCAGGGATGATTCTTAGCACACTCGACTGGCGCTGGCTGTTTTGGTTAGTGCTGCCGATTGCACTGGCTTCTTTGTTTTTAGGCGCCAAGCTGATTAAAAATGTTTCAACCCCGAGTGATGCACCGATTGACCTGCCTTCGGTACCGCTGGCGGCAATGGGCTTTGGCGGCTTGGTTTATGGCTTGAGCTCGATGGGTGAGGCCGCTCAAGCCGGTGGGGCAAGCTGGCAGCCTGTGGCGATCGGCTCTGTGGCGCTGGGGCTGTTTATTGTCCGACAGCTGATGCTGCAGCGCCATGATCGGGCTTTACTGGATTTGCGCACGCTGACATCTAAAAATTTTTCAGTGTCTCTGCTGACGATGGCGATTTGTATGATGTCTTTATTTGGCACCTTTATTTTGCTGCCCATTTATCTACAGCATGTCTTGGGTTTAGACACCCTCAAAACAGGTCTGCTGATGTTGCCTGGTGGACTGATGATGGGCTTGTTGGCACCGCCTGTGGGACGAATCTATGACAAATTTGGGCCGACTTATCTTTTAGTGCCAGGGACTGTGATGGTCAGTCTGGTGTCCTGGTGGATGACTGGCCTGAACGAGCACACGCCTGCACTGGGCATTATGGTGGCGCATATTGTGCTGAGTATCGGTTTGGCTTTGACCTTTACGCCGCTGTTTACGGCCAGTCTGGGATCGCTGCCAGCTAAGCTTTATTCACACGGCAGCGCTTTATTGGGAACGGTTCAACAATTGGCAGGCGCTGTCGGAGCTGCGCTGTTTGTGGCTTTAATGACCCAAGCTTCTGGGGCACTTCTGTTAACTGGAGCCACAACAAAAGCCGCTACTTCAGCAGGTGTTCAGGCTGCTTTTTTCTGGGGCGCACTTATTGCCAGTTCAGCGATTTTAGCCGCCTGTTTTGTCAGAAAACCGGTTGATTCTGGCTCTGAGCCTCAGGCTGACTTTCACTAAGTTAAAACTTAAAAACAAGAGTTGATTAAGCGGTCTGGGCGCTGATCAGCTCTTGATCTTGGCCCTGGGCCCGTAATTGTTTAATATCGCGCAGCGGGGGCTGGCCGAAATAACGGGCGTATTCACGGCTAAACTGAGACGCGCTTTCATAACCCACCCGAATCGCGGCACTGCCCGCGTCCATGTCTTCAGCCAGCATCAGGCGACGGGCTTCTTGTAAGCGCAACTGCTTTTGAAACTGCAGCGGGCTCATGGATGTAATTTCGCGAAAATAGTGATGCATCGACGAAACGCTCATGGCTGCCATTTCAGCTAAGCTGTCCATACGTAAGGGTTCGGTATAGTGGCTGCGTAGCCAATTAATACTTTTCTGAATCCGATTGCTCTGGCAGCCTGACATGGCTGCTTGCCAGAGTCTGCCGCCCTGTTCACTGCGCAGCAGGTAATAGAGAATCTCCTGATAAATCAAGGCAGAGAGTACAGGACTATCTTGAGGATGGTCGAGTAAATCTAATAAGCGCCCAAAGGCCGTTAACAGTTCAACTGTCGCGGGACCGGTGGCGACACCGCGAATCATAGACGTGATTTTAGGCGCTGGAAGATCGTAGTCCAGAATCAGCTGTCTGACTTTGCTTAAGTCCAGACGCAAAACCATGGCCTGATAGGGTTTGTCTGCTGATGCTTTGAGGATACAAGACGACACGGGCATATCAACAGTGGCCATTAAAAAACGCGACTCATCATAAACAAACTGATCTTCGCCGACCATCACTTGTTTACAGCCCTGCAGCACAACTACAACTACTGGTTCAAAGACATTTTTTTGCTGATGGGTGGGTTTGGTGTTGCTACACAGCAAAAGCCAGGGAATGCGGGTTTCTAATTTGTCATCCGCTCTGACCCAGCGGTTAAATTGATTGGCAAGTTCAGCGCGGAGTTGAGCGCTTTTATCTGATTGAGGATTGGCGCTCGGTTTCTGTTTAGCCATTACTTGTGCTCTCCTTTGGCTGCTTATTTCTTAGTATAGTGCTTCGCTTGAACAATTTTTAGCGACTTTGGAGAATCAGGCAAGAATGCTGGAGGATCAGAGTAACGCCTTTTAGATTTGATTTTGTATGATTAAATCACGGCTAGATGTCCTAGCGGTCTGTCCCAACTCAAACCCTCACTTTTTAAGACCTTTGACCCTTTCTGAATTTGGAGGAAGCGTTTATGTCTGATGTCCACACCTTTTCCACAGCTGCGGTACAAGAACAATCAGCTCGTTGTCTGGCTCATGCCGCCCCTTTAGTCAATGCTTCCCTACGTCATTTTGGCGTCAGAGTCCGCGATGAAGTCGCGATTGTTGGCTTAGGTTCAGCGGCTCAGCTAGGCGTTAAACTCGCTAAATCCCTGGGCGCTCGCGTCACGGTTTTAGGCTCACTGCCTGGCCAGCGTGAAGAAGCCCGCCGTTTAGGCGCTGATTCTTTTATCACCCTCTATGGCCCAGATGCTTATCTCAATCATGCCGGGCGTTTTCGCGTGATTCTCAATACCCATCACGAAACCCAGACAGAAGACTACCGGGCTCTTTTACAGACAGATGGCTTGATTTTAAAAATGGATCATTCAGCAGAGCGCATGCTGCGAGTGGCCTGATCTCTTTGGCTTGCTGATCTGGAATAGAAACTCTGGGCTGATGCTCGGGTGAGTTGAATGGCTGATTTTGCTTGATTTTGTCTGACAGACACAAATATAATGAGTGCTCGATCTCATTCAGACTGGCTGAGGGACTGGCCCTTTGACGCCGGGGCAACCATCGGGATGTATCCTGAAAAGGTGCCAACTCCTGCAGATAACCTGTTATCTGGGAAATGAGGGATTGGGAAAACAAGCAAATCAGCTCATTATTAACCCGATCATCGTCTTTCTGAGTTTCCAAATGAGACCACTCATCATTTGGAGGTCTTGATGTCTGCTTGTTTTTATCCCTCAGTCGTTTTTTTGCGGCAATTTGCCCAGTTGATGTTTTAGCGATGTGCAGACTCTACGGCTTTCAATCAAGCTTTCCCGTTTTCCCTTATCTGCTCACCCAAGCTGACACGGGCTTTGTGGCCTTAAGCAGTAAACATCGTGATGGCTGGGGGATGGCTTGTTATCAGGGCGAGCAACTCAGCGTGACTCACTCACTGCAGCAAGCCAAACAAGATACTCGCTTTCAAGAACTGGGGCAGATTTTGGCCACATCCATGATTGCCCATCTGCGTCTGGCGACCATTGGCGATCAGCGTGTGACAAATAATCATCCTTTTGCTTATCAAAACTGGACCTTTGCTCATAACGGCAATATCAAACACTTTGATCGCTATCGTCATCTGATTCTCAGTCAGATCAGCCCACATTTTAAGTTTCAGATTCAGGGTGATACAGACTCTGAGCTGATTTTTTTGTTTATTCTGACTGAACTCGACCGCTGGGGCTATGTGATAAACCCCATTTATTACAGCACCCGCGAGTTAGGCCAGGCGGTTAAATGGGCTTTAGAAAACCTTTTGTCTTTAATTGGACCGTTTTTACATGAAGCCGGTGAACCGACTGAAACCTATATCAGCTTTTTAATGAGCAATGGCCATGTGATGCTGGCGCATCAGGGTGGTCAGCCCCTGTACTACCTCGATCGCACCCATTGTGATCGCCGTGAGGAGAGCCGCGAACGGGCTGATATTCGCGAAATTGTGTTTTGCTCGACGCCACTAGGGCAGGCTGAAAACTGGGTCACTCTGCAGACCGGTGAATTATTAGTTGTCGAAAAAAATCTTCAGACTTATCTGATTAAAGGCTATTAGCCACTCTCTCAGCTTTTCTATAAGTCTGGAAAAACAGGCAAAAATCAACGCGGGTTGTGCAACCAGACTATTCAACTGCGCAGTAAGATTGGGACTATGAATTAAGCCTGGAATAACTCTGGCTTGACTGATGCAGAATCACCCGCTGCTGTTAAGGGGCATCGCAACTGGAAAATCTATCTGCTGACCTTCTGCTAAACTGATGCTGTTTTTGTATTCGGTCCCGTAAGTTGTTTGCTTAAGCGCTGACTGAGACTGTTTTCGGCTCTTGGCTAAATTGTTGGGTGGCGCACTCTAAGGCACTGCTGAGATAATCTCGAATGGTGGGCGTCAGCTCGAGTTCACTGGCGTGAAGTTCTTCAAGCGTTAGCCAGACTAAACCACCACTTTTTTCACGGCCTTCGTCGACGGTCTCTGTCTGAGTGGTATAGCCAAAATAGACTAATGACAGATGGCTGTGTTCAGGGTTGATGCTGTGACGGTTCATAAACTCTGGGCTGCGCAGATGCAAATAGCCAGGGCTATCATTGCTATAAACATCACGCCCAAAGAGTGTGATATCCAGACCTGTTTCTTCTTTGCACTCTCTGATCGCCGCTTGTGGTGGGGTTTCATCAAGTTCAATATGGCCGCCTGGCAATAACCAGCGATGGTGTTTGTCATGCAGGCGCAGCAGGGCTTCAAAGTCTTTACCTCGTCTCCGCACCACGCAGATATCGACCACAAAATCATTTTGGCCGGGTTCAGTATGTACATGAGGCATGGCGGGGCTCCTGTGGACAAGTGGGTGATTTTAATTTAGCTGACTTAATTTAGCTGACTCTGGCAGTCTAACGCTGATTACTCATAACGGGGTGGCATAGACATTTCTAAATCGCTTACGTATGGTGTAAAGGCATCTCGCAATAAAGAAGGCTTTTGCTCATGATACGTGCTTCAATGTTGGTTCATACGGCTCATCTGGAACGCCAGGGTTTAAACCTTGATGAGCTGCTTAAGCGCTTATCTGAGCAGGGGATAGCAGCCACTGCTGAAGCCCTGACAAAAGACATTCAAGAAGCTGAACTGGCCCAGCGTCTCAAAATCGTTCAGCCTGAGCTTTTAATTGCCGCTGGCGGTGATGGCACCATGCATTTGGCCGCCAATTTAGCCTGGTCTCTGGGTTTGCCTTTGGGGATTCTGCCGCTTGGAACAGCCAATGATTTTGCCCGTTCATTGGGTCTGACTGATGGCTTAGAGCAGGCCTTGATCGTTTTAGGGGCAAATCAACGTCGTCAGATTGACTTAGGCCGAATGAATCAACGGGTTTTTCTCAATGCGGGTCATCTGGGTCTAGGCGTTGAGACTGCTCGCCGCACCCGGCCTGAACTGAAACGCTTGATTGGACCTTTGGCTTATCTGGTGGCTGGTGCAGAATCACTCAGCCATATGGAGCCTTTGGCGATTGCCTTTGAATGGCCTGGACAGGGCTTAGTCAAACTCTTTGCCAATCATGTTTTAATCGGCAACGGGATTCAGTATGGCGGTGGGGCGAGAATTTCAGCAGAAGCCAGCTTTGAAGACGGCTTGCTGGATGTGTATCTGGTTGAACAGCGTTTAAAGGGGCAGGATCTGCTTAAGCTGATTGAAGCGAATCAGCAAAAGGCTGAAGAAGTCCACTCAGGGGTTTGGTATACGCGTCTGCCGCGTTTTGACGCCACACTCTGGAAGCCTGCCGCGATTAATTTAGACGGTGAAATTTATCCTGAAACTGAGCAGATTCAGGTGGAATCTTTGCCCGCTGCGCTCGAGGTCATTGCTCCAGCTATAGCGCCTGTTGTCTGATGAGTATTTAGCCTTCAGGCAGTTTAGCAGAGGGTTTTAAAAGCCAGAACCCAAGCAGCCTTGTACTGCTTTGTGCTGCTTGGACTCTGTTGAGTAGCGCGTCAATCAGTTAGGCCTTAGTGAAGCCTGTATTTCCAGATACGTGAAGGGCGGGTTAAAAAAGCCGGCATGCGCTCTTCCTCATTCAAATAGTCTAAGGCCTGAACATAGGAATAAACCAGCAGCGCGTCAGGGCTGAGCTGTACGGCAAAAGGTTCACGCAAGCCGAGTGCTGTAGGTGCTGAACGTAAGGCAAATTTAAATTCCTGACGGAGAGCTGCAGGGCCGGATTCGGCTACCAGTAAGGCTCCAGTTAATCCTGAACGGGTGGCGGTGATATGGACTTTCATAGCTGACCCTCAAGTCCGGTGACGCTGAAAGGCTTTACCAGCGTGTTGTTTGAGTGAATCATCGTCTTCCTCCTGAGTGCTGCTTTTAGAGCTGTTTTGAGTCTGGCAGAGGCAGATGAATACAGCATGCGGGCAAAATGAACAGCACATGAATCATCAGATGTTCTTAAACGCGCTTTAGGGCCAGCTGGCCTCGCGGTCAGGGCCAGCACTGTTTAATAAGGCTTTGCTTTGGCCGTCAG
>CAJYHH010000596.1 GCA_913773825.1 Candidatus Sericytochromatia bacterium
AGCTTCAGTCGGGTTGATCGCAAAGTCCTAAACCGTATTTTAAATCTGGAAAGCTTTAATCAGCTGACTCGCATTGATGATGCCAAACGCCAGGCCGCGCAGCTTCAGCAAAAATACCAGGCTGGGATCGCAAATGCTGAACGCCTGAGCACCAAACTGGATGCGGGTCTGGCCCAACAGGGTCAAATTGTGACGGCCCTTGGCCAGGCAACTGCGATGGTCAGTCGAGATCGTGATCAGTTAGTCGAACTGCGCCATGACCCTAACTGGAGCAGCCTGCCTGAAAACGTTCGCAATCAGGCAGACAATTTGATCAATCAGGCACAGCACAGCGTGGACAAGACAAATGCTTTAATCAATCAGGCTAAGGATCTGACTGAACAGGTGGCTGTTAGCCAGAATCGTTTTAAACGTGATAAAGAACGAGGCCAGGCTTTATTAGAACAGCTCAACAACGCACTGGCGGCACTTGAAAAGCAGCAGCAAAAACTGCTCGACGCCATCACAGGCCAGGAGCTGCCAGCAACAGCGGCTGCTGATCAACTGGATCAGCGCCTTGCTCAGCTCAATGCTGAACTCAATTTAGTGCCCAGGCCCTTCTTTATTGGCGTTGATCGCCTGCGTGAGCAGTGGGAAGCGATCTTAAAAGAGACCAGCAAAGGTCTGGACAGTCATTTTAACAGCCAGCAACAGCGCACAGACATGGATCATCGCCGTGATGCGGAACATCTGCAAAAAATCAGACAGGGCCTGGACTATCATATGACAAAGATTGAAGAAGGCAATAAACTGAGCCAGGGCCAGCTCAAAGCCTGGCTTGAAGCCAGTATTGCTGAGATCAGAACCCAAATAGCTGATCTGGCACAGCACTAATTCAGCTCATAAACTTCAGAGTGTGCATTGAGTTTATGCACACTCTGAATCCGTTTAAAGCCTGACTTCACAATTGAGGGGTTTGTATGTTGTGACGCCCTAAAATCTGGGCAAGCGACTCATCACTTAACTCTGTTAGTGAGCCTGTGTGTCCTGCACCAGCGAGCGTGTCCAGTTCAGCATCATCTCAACCAGTTCTGTTTCCATACCCGCTTCTAAATAAGGGCTATGGGTAAAGTGAGAAGGCGTCAGGATCTCAGCGCCCTGGGGCAGATTTTGCTTAAAAAACGGGAGTTCTTCTGGAAAAATCCGATCCTGTTCGCCCCAGATCAGCATCACAGGTGGGCTTAACTGGGCCACTTCTTTTGCTGTCAGACACTGGTCACGATTCAGATAACCCAATAAGGCCTGAACATTTGCTGAGCCAAACCGGCCTTTTAAGACCTGGGCAAAAGTCTCTGGCAGCGGAGGGGGCTGATTAAACAGCAGCGGAATCAGGGTCTCGGGGTGAGCTGTGCTATCTACGCCAAAAATCTGGCGTAAACGTAAATATTCTGCGTCGCTAAGCGGAGCACCAGCTGGTGAGACCAGAATTAAGCCAGCGAGTTCAGTCGGATTATGTAAGGCATAACGCATCGCCTGCCAGCCACCCAGCGAGTTACCCATCAGCACAACCGGGTCTTCATCAGCAAGCAGCTGATCTAAACCCTGATAAATGCTGTTCTGAAAAAGTTCGATCCCCAACTGACTAACGGGAACCTCACTTAAGCCATGCCCAGGCAGATCAAGCGCAATCACTTTACGTACAGAAGGCCTTAATTGCTGAGCGATGAAATACAGATCAGAAGCCTGTGAGCCAATGCCATGAAGCAGCACCACTGGCGGTAAAGAACCAGAGCCCTGAGTTTCAAAATAATGAAGACGTCCCTGATCAGTTTCAACGTAGTGACTGTTATAGCCGCTCAAACTCATCAGGATCAACATTAACTGCATGGCAATTGTTGTCAGCCAATTAGACAACCACATTTTGACCAAAGCTCCTTTCGGAATTTAAAGGCATTTTTCGTTGTTTTAAACGAAAATATAGAATTTAAAGATTGAGCTGTATATTCTGCAGGTCATGTCCCATTTTACCGAGTCCGCGCATGGCTGCCCAGCATGCTGCTATGCATAAAATTAATATAAATGCAAAAGCCTTGCAAATACAGGGTTACAGACCCATAAACAGCTAAAACCAAGGCGCTGTCTTAATCGTTTTTTGATTTAAACTCTTGCGTCATTTATAGGGTGTGGTACATAATCATCAAACGATTATGAACCTGTTATCAGCTAGTTGATCACACCCATAAATTGACTTAAAGAAGTTCAAAAGACATTTTTTCAGGAGATTTTGGTCTAAATGCGGAAAACGCATGTTCTGAGCGCCGTGACGCTCTCTGCCCTGATACTGGCAGCACTCCCCGTTAATGCAAAAGTGGACATTTCATCCCAGACGGCCTCGATCCACCAAACCCGCCGTACACCCTCTGAACCCAGTCTGATTGGCACCCCCAGCCTTGCTCAAATTGCTCGCGGTGAAATCCTCGAATTTGGCCATTCTGGGCCAGCGGTTGAAATTATTCGCAGCCTGATGCTGGAACTCGACTACACAGTTGAAGCCTCTGGTGAACTCTATGACCGTGAATTAGCCTGGCAAATTGGCCAGTTTCAAGAAGCCCAGCAGCTGGCGGCGCCTGGCAGCGAGCACTACGGCAAAGTCGGCGCAGCCACACTTAAAGCCCTACAGCAATTAGCAGCCCGTGGCCGTTACAATACCGAGCTTGGCGTACGCTTAGCTGACTATGCCCGTAGCCATGTGCGCGGCACCCGTCGTTACTGCTACCACTATGTCGCCAACGCCATTCACGCCTTTATTTCGCCGTTTTTAAAAGGCAATCACGCCTATATGGCCGCGCCTCAGCTGGCTTCTAGCGGTTATTTTAAAGAGATTCAAGTTCCAGCAGATGCTCTGCCCACCTTGCCTGTAGGCGCAGTCGTTGTCTGGGACAAAGGCAGCTCACGCTCTGGCCATATCTCAATTGCAGACGGCAATGGCAACGAGATTTCCGACCATATTTCACGTCAGATGGTCTACCACTACGGTGGCGCCAGCCATCGCGTGTTTTTACCCGTCGCACGGTCATAAATCACACAGATGTGTGGAAGCGCTGAAGCGCGTTTAGAGCCGCCTTTGGCGGCGGTTTAGGGCAACTAACGTTGCGGTTTAGATAAAGTTCTAAACCGTGCCCAAAGGGCACACTAAACCACCAGCTCTGCTGGTTCTGAACCGCCAGCCCTGCTGGCTCTAACCGGCGAGCTGTGCTCGCCTCTTCCGCTATCTCCTCCTGCTTGAGCCATTCACCACGTTATAATGTTCATCCGCTTTTACCCACATTCCCCGATACGGCAGGAACCATGGCCAGACAATCACACGAACTGCGCATCCATTTTGAGATCCA
>CAJYHH010000597.1 GCA_913773825.1 Candidatus Sericytochromatia bacterium
AGCGCCGTTATTGGCGGCATAAGCAACACCTTTAGCGATGTTGAACAGGCTGCCAGAACCTTTTTCGTCAAGGACACGGATGGCCAGCACGCGAGTCTGGGGAGCCAGACCGGCGATGCCTTGATTATTGTTGATGCCAGCGGCAATGATGCCGGCCACGTGGGTGCCATGACCGTGCATATCTTTGGGGTCATAATCTTTATCGACATAGTCTGGGCCTTTGATAATTTTGCCTTCGAGATCGGGGTGAGTATAGTCAACACCCGTGTCGAGTACGGCAACCGTGATGCCTGAGCTGCCGGTGCCGTAGTTGCTCCAGACCTGGCTCATGTCCATCTGAGAGAGGTACCACTGTTGATTGCCGAGCGGATCTTGAACGCTGACAGTGTTCTGAGCTTTAACAGCCGAAGCGCTGGGAGCAGGACTGGGGCTGACGCTGGCAGTAGGAGCCGGAGTAGTAGAAGCGCTGGCAACAGGAGTAGGACTTGCGCTTGGGGCGGGGCTGGAATCACCTTTGAACCAGCGTTTGACTTTTTCAACCAGGCTCATCTGAACCTGAAAACGAACGTTAGGCACCGCAAATTCAACGCCCGGATCGTGGCTATAAGTTTCAAGCGCTTGATCCATGTCAACATTTTTGGGCAGGCGGTGCAGCTGGGTGCTTTCGTCGCTGGTATTAAAGACATCCAGGACTTCAGCGCCAGCAGGACGGCTGGTCGCGGACTGAGTGGCAAAACCGCTGCGATATTTGACGATCACTTCGTCTTTAATCGTTTCAATGACTTCGGTCTGAACTTGAACCTGAGCAGTTTGATTCTGTGCGAGAGATTGAGCAAGCGACTGATTGACAGAAGAGGGAGCGACAACCTGTCCGGTACAAGCGCTAAGCAGGCTAAAGCTCAGCAGCAGGGACACCGGTCGAATCAGGGTTGCGATTTTGTACTTCATTGCTCTCTCCGCTCTCTATCTCTATATAAAGATTTATAGATAGGTCTTGTGAAAATATTCTTAAGTCAAAATTAACATTCCATGAATTTTAGGCAATCAGAACCCTAAGGCACTTAAAGTACACTCAGAAATGACGGCCAAATATAGGGGTGGGCCTATCTGAAATATGAGTAAACACTAAGGTTGAAAAGGGCCAAAAAAGTCTATTTGAGGCCTGTTATTAATTCAATATAAATAAACTGCCAACATTATTGTATTTGCATCTGTTACAGAGCACATAATCTTTATAGAACATCAAATGTAACCCGCAGATTTGCGGTTCATACTTTGGTTTGCACTCTCTAACTGATGTCAAAAGGCTCATTTATCTATTTTTTGGCCGTGGGGCCCGAGGAGGACATGATGAATACTCAGACAGCATCACAGCCGGTCTCCAAGGGTCTTGGCTTTTTGATAGAAACGCTTAAACAGTGGGAGGGCTTTCCTGCGCCCACTGAAGCTGTGTTAAGTGCCTGGAATCAGTCTTTAAGCAAACGTCGCCAGCTGATGATCCCGCTGGGCAGCAGCTCTAAGGGTCAATGGCTAAAAGTCCCGGCCCGCTCAATGGAAGATCTTGCCCATCTGCTTGATGACAAAGGTGTAAATGACTATGCATCAGAACCGCCGCGCTTTTGCCCGGCCTGCCAGCGCCGTTTAAACAGCTGGGACTGCAGCGTCTGCGGCCATGCTGTGGTCAACCTTGAGCGCTTTATCAAAGAGACCTTAGCATCTATGCATCCGGTTCAGCATCTGCCGCTCAAGGTCTTGCTGCTGCCTGATCCAGAGCGTCAACGCCTGATCTTTACCGATCTCAATCGGCCTGGGCATGTGCTCTGGGAGATTCAGCTGCAAGGGGTTTGTGAATCCCCCCAATATGCGCTTTATCTTCCTGAACATCAGATCCTGTTAACCGATCGCCAGAGTAAGCAGATTCTGATTATTGACTTAATGGGTCGAGTCCTGCAACGTCTGGATCGCCCAGAACATCAACTGATTGAACCCGTCATGACAACAGCCTTTTTAGCCCCAGAAGGTGAGCAGCGCTATTTAGTCGTCGATCGGGGCGGCAATCAGATTTTAATCTTAAAAAATAACGGTGAGCTGCACTGGCGCTATGGTGAACTTCATCATCCCAGTTATGCCGCCCTAACAGCCGAACAGACGCTCTTAATTGCGGATACGGGTAATGGACGTGTATTAGAACTGATGCTGCCTCATGGCCGACTACAAGCCTGTTATCGCTTTGAGTCGCCTATCTGGGTCCAGCGTCTGGAAAACCGTCAAATGTTGATTCTTGAAAAAGCCGGAGCCTGTTTACACCGCTATAGCCCTGAAGGCCAGCTGCAAGAAAGCCTCTCAATCAATGTTGAAGACGGTTTTAATCCCCATCAGATCTTTGCCCGCCGCAATGGACAACTTGTTTTTTGTTTCTCAGAACATGCTTTTGAAGTCCGGCCAGGCCTTGATCATTTTTCAGGTTTTTGGGATTTTAAACAGCTCAGCAGCACAGAACGACCCAGCCTGATAGACCGGCCCGTCATGCGTCAGACTCAAGCCCACAAGGCGCCAAACGCTCATTCAACAGCCCATAAAAACCAGGCCAGCAGCTTTGCTGAAGCTTTACAGCAGAGTCAGCTCTTTAGTCAGGCTCGGCCGGAAGTCTTAGCCCTGGCCCGCAAAGTCTGCCGCTGTATTCGGCTTAAAGCAGGCCAGACTTTTGATCTGGGTGAACAGGCCTGCTTAATTTACATTGCCAAAGGCCAGATTGAACTCAGCCAGACCAGCAGCGTCAATGAGTTTGGAGAACCTTTGATGAAGGCTTCTCAGGCTTCTAAAGCGCGCGGGCAAGGTCTGGAGATCTTTGGAACAGGGGTTTTACTCGGTGAAGAGACCTTGGCAGCAAACAAACCCGCAGGCCGTGAGCTAAAAGCTTTAGTTCCCACCAAACTGTTTATGCTCTCGCGCTTTTCGCTTGATACCCTGCTGCCCTTTATGGAAAAATCAGCCAAAACTGCTCAGCAATTGCCCCAAAAGCTCACGCCGCAGCCCAGCAAAAATCTGAGCGAACGGGTCAAACAACTGCTGTCGAAACCGCGCCAGGAAAACAAGCTGACGCTGAAACATCAGGGTATTAAACTCAATCTTTATTACACCCCAACCGAGCGTGAGATCTTGCTTTCAGTTGAAGATTATCGCTACCGCAGTTATGAAGTTCAGATTCAGTTTTTACCCCAGCGCCAGCAGATTAACGGTGAGCAGCTGGAGCATCTGGTCAAAGTTTTTCAGCTGATTAAAGCCCATGGCTTTTTAGTCAAACATCGATGGTTTGACAATGGCCGTTTATTCGTTGCACATGTGATCTTAAATGGCATTGATACAGCGCCGCTTAAGCGTAAACTGCAGCAGATTGCCCAACTCGACAAACTCTGGGTTGAACCTGTTGTGTTTGCACAAACAAGCAGAAAAAAACCCCGGCCTTTCCACTTGACCGGAGCCTAGAAGCAGCATTGCCTTGCGGCGATGACTGTATGTTACAAGGGCGCTTACGCGCCCGTTTTGGGTGGTGAGTGGTGGGCTCTGGGTGACTAAAACGAAGAAAAAGGTCTTCGTCTTAAACTTATCCCCCACCACTCATAAGCCCCTTAGGAGCT
>CAJYHH010000598.1 GCA_913773825.1 Candidatus Sericytochromatia bacterium
AACCATGAGTTTGGACATCTTCTACAAGGCCAGAATCAGCTTTTAGACAACTGGAAGCAAATCTCTTTTGCGGAAACGAGCGCAGAGGGGCTCCCAGATCGCTCTGAAATTATGAGCGGCACCCTAAAAGAACAAGTCTCTGGTTGGGGCGTAAAACTAGCCGAAAACTTTGGCCTGAACTTCAGCAATAGCTACGGCTCTGACTATGCACGGGTCAATCCCGAAGAAGACTTTGCTGAGTCATTTCGCATGTTTACCCGTGACCCTGAGCGCTTAGCAGCAGATAATCCGCTTAAGTTTGCCTTTATGGCAGGTGCTACAGGCACTTATGCGGGTCGCGAACAAGAACTTGTGAATCTTTTAAAAGCCCAAGGGCATAGTGATCTACAGCTGCAAAATATGGTCAGGATTTTACGCAATCAGAATTCAGCCTTTGTTGCCCAAACCACAAAAGAATATGCAGATAAAGGGATGGATCTAGTCAATAAACTCGCTAAAGCGATGACGCCCACTTTAGCGATTGCTGAATATTTTGGTAAAAATCCTGTCGCCAATGCCGGTCAATCAATCAGCGATCGCGTCACTGAAAAAGCGACTAAAATTGCAGACCAGCACACACCCCGCTTTGATTTAAATGTGGCAACCATGTTACCCGGATTAGAAAAAGCCCTGGGCATGAACACCCAGATTCAGGCTGTATTGCCCAGCCAGCCTGGCTATGTGCTGGACTGGTTAAGCCGTCAAATTAATCAACAACAGAGCTCAAATCCCCAAACAGCTGCTCAAGCCCGCAGTATCTTGGGCCGGTTTGCCAGCCAGGGGATTCAGGCTCTGCCACCCGAAATTGTCGCTCAGCTGCCTCATGCAGAGCGAGAGCGTTACGCTAAGCCCCAAGAGCGTGCTATGGCAATGATGCTGGCTCAGATTAATGCTTTTCCCCAGCAATTTGAAAAGACCGCTCAGCGTCTGCAGCAAACGGGTCAAGCCGGTCAAGCTGAACTTGAGCGCTTATTAGGGCGCGATCTGGCCAAATCTTTACCTCCCAGCTTTAAAACGCTGCTCCAGGATCCTAACACCTTATCCCAAATTTCAGGTTTATTTGGCAAATTAGATTTAGACCTAGGAAAAGTCCGCAATGAACTTGAACAAACGGCCAAAACTCGTGGTGATGCTTTTAATCAAGCGCTTAAAAATTTGACAGACTTTAAAAACAGTCCCTTATTAATTCAGCTGGCTGAAAATGTTTTAGTCCGTAACGGCAATCAGTACAGCGTGGATGAACTGGGAATGAGTTTAGCTGAACAAGATTTTCAGCAATTGTTTAAAAACCTGGGTACCACACTGCCTGAACTCAGAAATGCTTATAACAGCAAAACGGTTCAGGATATTCTCAAAGGGATGGCAGATCAGCTCTCAAAACAGCCTGTTCAGCAAACAGATCAGCCAGAATATTTACGCCAGCTTGGCAATTTGCTGGTCGATCAGCTTAGTCAGCGTTATCATTCCGTACGTGATGTCATCTAGACAGGCTTTGAGTTAAACCTGTCCAAACATGAATTTAGACATAAATCCATGTTTGGAGATCGTCAAAAGATTAATTTTAGATTAAACTTATGGCGCTCCCCCATAATTTTTGACCTTTTGTGGAATATTTAAGAATAAAAGTTGCTCAGTGAAGAAACTTTAAGGAGCCCTCATGGTTAACTTCCCCAACCGCCCTGTTCAGCCAGGTCAGCCACATCAGCCCCAACAGCCCGTCAGCGGCCCCCATCAAGCCGGCCCGGTTGAACCCACTCAACCCACT
>CAJYHH010000599.1 GCA_913773825.1 Candidatus Sericytochromatia bacterium
CGAAGAAATCGGTTTTTATGATCCCCGTCAGGATGCTTCCCCCCTGAAGCTCGACACTGAAGCTTATGGCAAGTGGACCCAGCAGGGCGCTCAGCCCACCGACGTGGTTGCCAAACTTGTTAGCCGCTTTGGCGAGAAAGCTCAGGTATCCTGAGCATGGCGCTGAACGAAGCCGTTGAGACCATTGCCAAGCTGCTGGTCAAGAATCCGGAAGACGTGGTTGTTTCAACCTCGAATTTTGATTCCGAAGACGGCGGCGAGATGGAACAGCTCGAAATCAGCCTCCAGGTGCACCCCGACGATCGGGGACGCATCATTGGCCGCCGGGGCAAGACAATTAACGCTCTGCGCACCCTGATTAAAGCAGCAGCCATCAAGCAGCAGCAGCGAATCAATATCGAAGTAATCGATAATTAATCCTGCACAATCTCTGTTTTTTGAGCCCTTCTGATATTTCAGTAAAAATGTCAGAAGGGCTCAAACTTTTTGGAACACAATCTTTTTTGCAAAACAGAGCCTGATTTCAAGTTTTTGCTGAAAACCGGCCCTCTCCTGTGATGTACTTAAAGGGAATCAACCCCGTAGCGAGTGACATCATGAAAAAACGTTGGATGACCCTGCTGTTCTTAAGCCTGGTTACAGCCTGCCAGACAAGCAATCCCACAACTGGCCCGCAGCCTTCTCAAGCCCCCCGTGCGTCGGCCTCTCAAACCAGCATTCAGCCCTCTGCAAGCCCAGGCAGTATTGCGCTTAGTGCTTATATCATGCGGCCAGAAGCTCGTTTTGAAGTCCAGGGTTTTCGCACTCAGTCACTGAGTAGCACTCATGAAGCGCTGTTAAAACAGGCCGTGCTCCAGTTTGAACAAGACATGGCCCAAAACAAGACAGACAGCTATTTTCAAGACCCCGGTTTTTCGATTAAGCTTTTAGCTGGCAGCGAAGGAAGCTACTTCCAGAGCCCTGAGCTACTCGCCAGCCTGACCGGTTACGCCATGGCCCTGGTCATTTATCCTGACCAGTCCTCAGATGTGTTTAAAGGCCGCCTGGTAGACTCTAATTTTTACTTTACAGGCTCCGAAACCTTACCTGAAACCAACACGACTTATCTAATCACCTTAGACGGCAATCTCAAGTCTCAGGTCTTTAGCGGCAGCCTGACGCCGTTTAGCATTCAATCAGAGGCCAGCCCTAGTCCTCAGACATCATCCAGCCCAACGCCATTGCCTTCAGCTTCAGTGCTGCAAGTCTCAGATCCATCTGCATCGCCGCTTTCAGCTGAGCGCTTTCAGCAGGCTCTCGCAGCAGCTCGCCAGCGGGCAGCTGAAATGCAGCAGCAGGCCAGAGCCTTCCGACCAGGGCCGCCACCCCCACCCAAACAGGGTCAGACTGGCAGCCAGCCACCTCCGCCGCCTCTGCCTGGATCTCCCCCGCCCAGTGGCAACCCACCACAAGGTAACCCACCTCAGGGAAATCCTCCCCAAGGCAGTTTACCGGCAGGCAATCCACCCAATAACCCAAACAGCGCCTCGATGCATCCTTATCCTTCTCAAGAGCTGATGGAGCGTTTACGCAGGGAGCGGCCTGAACTGGCCAAAGCCTTTCAAGATATGGCCAGTCTACCGCCTCGTGAACACTATCAGCTTGCCTTAGAGCTATATGAAGCCAACAAAGATATTATGCCGCCGCCCCCAGCCCCGCCCGAGGAGACTAAACGATGAAAACCCCTTTTGATCCCGATGAGCGCGAGCGCATCCGCCAGGCCAAACAAATCCTGCGGCATCTTTGGAAGCAGAGCAATCTGCCGATGGACGAGATTCTTGAACACGTCAATTCAGAGAATCTGCCGCTTAAAAAAAGCACTCTTTCAACCTGGCTGAGCCTCAAGCCCGATAATATTATTCGTCCCAAAGAAGAATATCTTGAGATTCTGCTTAAGCTGTTTATGCCAGCTAGCCGGCCAGAGCAGCGTCAGGAAGTTTTAGACGAAGTTCGCGCCTTGCTGGATTATAGCCGGGCCCCGATGAGTTCCGAGTCTTTGCGCAATCGACTTTCACAGCAATTAGACGATAATCTCAGCCGCACCCTGAGCAATAATCAGGATCAGCTGTCAATCCATTTAGAAGCCCTTGAGTCACTGCTCGAAGAAATTGAGCCGCGGATTCTCGATTACGACAAAGGTTTTCCGGTGATTCGCCTTGAAGAAGAAGGCAGCTTAAAACTACTGCGTCAATTATTGGGCAAAGACCGTGAACAGCATAAAGCGTTTCAGGTTGAAGACGGTTATGAAATTCCGCTGACCCGTGTGCAGTCGATTGAAGCCATTTCAGAGATTATCAATCTGTTGAATGAGGGCTCGCGCCTGCTGCGCGCCTATGTTGAGCGCCATTTGCTTGAAGAAGGTTATTTAATTGGCGATATGCCGCGAATGGAAGACTTTGTTGCCTATTGCTGGGAAATCTCCGATCGACTGCTGCACCATAATTTGCTCTGTAAAAGTGTGCCGACGCTTAAACGCACGCTGCTGCGAATTATGGCCACCTGCTGGGGCATTCGCTATGTGTTAAACAATCAGTCAGGCAGTCAAAGCGAAGTGCAGTTTCAGAATATGCTCCAGCTTAAAGGTAAAACTTCTCAGGCAGATATTCAGTGCTCAGTTGCGGTCTATATGGGCCTGCTGGCGCGCCAGTTTTTACGCCAGGGTTCAGCCTCACGGGTGCAACAAGCGCTGCAGCTGGCGCGTAAATCCCGCGATATGTTAACTCGCTGGCACCCAGAGCTCAATACCGAACAAGAAGTGTTCTATTACAAAAAAGAGCTGGCCAATCTCTGTTATGACATTGGCTGCCTCTTACTCTGGCATCAAAAGCTCAGCCCGGCCTATCAAGAAACCGTCCAGGAATGCATGAACCAGGCTGCGGAGACCTATTCAGAAGTGCTCGAGACCGTCAATCTCTTTTATGAAGGCCTGACCGAACAGCGCAGCCAGCATGTTCGCGCTTTTTATGTGCTCAGCCTCTGCTGGACATCTGCCACCCTCAAAAAGACCGTGGCTGAAATCAATAAGCTGACCTCTGGTGAAACCCTTAATCAGCAATTCTGGTTTATGCAGATGGTCAAAGCCAGTGCTTATAGCATTCTGAGCCATCGTAGCCGCAACCCTCACGACCGCGCCAGCTTTTTGCAGGCAGCCCGTACCCATCTGAATAAAGCCTTGCTGGTTTCTGGCCTGGCTGAACAAACACGCCAGGAAATCGAAAAAGACTATATTCTCAATCAGACCTTTGCCCTGGATGATTCGCTGTTAAGCCTGATGCCTTCTTAGCAAATGCTCCTAGCTTCACTGAATCAAGCTAACCCGGACGAATAACGTCCGGGTTTTTCTTTTGTTAATGCAGTTTACAGGCTTATTTCAAAACCGTTTTAAAAACCTCGTTTAAAACAAAAGAAAAAAATGATTCATCGCTTATTTATGTTTAGATACCTCCCGTTCAAGTTTTTCGAAAATTGGCGCTTTTCCATAACGCAGAATAAAAGAGTGAGGAATCACAAACATCATCGAAAAGAGAAACCAAAATGAATAATCGTACCGCTCTTTCACTCGCTAAGACTTTCGGACTGATGATTTCTGCTTCAATCGTATTTTCTGCTTGTGGTTCCGCTAACCTGCCCAGCGCATCTGGTTTAACGACTTCATCTGTTCAGATCAGTGAAAGCAGCGATATCTTTGGCATTCAGGCTGCTCCTGGTGGCCAGACAGCTCAAGCTGGCCAGGGCGGCGCTCAGGCCGGAAAAGGTGGCCAGCGTCCGCCACAAGGTGGGCCAGGAGCCCAAGCAGGTGGCCAGCAAGGCGGCCAAATGCAGCCCCCACCGCCCCCGCGTGGTCAGGCGGGTCAGACAGGTGTAGCAACTCAGACTCAACAGGCTCCTGCTGGCGGCGCCATGCAGTCTCCGCCGCCTAAACCCGAAGGTGCAGAAAACTGCGACAAACCCCAGGGCCCTCCACCCCGTGCTGGTGAAGCAGGCGCTGCAGGACCCGAAGGAGCTGGTGCACCCCCTGCTGGCCAGCAGCCCCCACATCGACTGCCCAAAGCCTTTATGGATGCCTTAGCTGAACATGAAGACTTACACAAAAGTTTTGAAGCCCTAAAAGATCTTAGCCCCCAGGAACACTATGCCCAGCTTAAAGTTCTGCTAGCAGACTACCCTGATCTACTGGCTCTGGTGCAGGCCCCTCCCGCTGATGGCGCAGCCGCTGGACCTCGTCCGCCCAAACCGCCAAAACAGCCCAATGGCGCTCCCCCCAGCGGCGCTCCCGCTGCTCCTCCGGCAGATCACGAAGCAGGCGAAGGTTATTAAACACTTCCTTTGTAAGGGTCGGGACCTTAACCGACCCTTACAGAAGTCAATATGTCAGTTTGTATTTTTGGGCAGTCACTCCTCAGGCGTGGTCACAGCAGACCACGCTTTTTTGCTTGTCCGGGTGACCAGAATGCTGTTATTATTCGCGCATGGCCACACGTCCTGATGCTTCCAGCCTGCGCGCCTGGTGGCAGACTTATCAGCAAGAAGGCAGCAGCGATGCCCGCGAAAAGCTGATTACTCACTATCTTTATCTGGTCAAATACGCCGTTGGCCGCATGCTGGTTAACCTGCCCGGCCATCTGGACCCTGATGATCTGATCGGTTATGGTCTGATGGGTCTGATTCAGTCTGTTGAAAAATTTGAGCTGGCTCGAAACGTGCGCTTTGAAACCTTTGCCATGACGCGGATTCGCGGCGCGATTCTCGATCAGCTTCGCGCCATGGACTGGATGCCGCGCTCGTTGCGCCAAAAAGCCAAAGAGATCGAGCAGGCGATTCAGCGAATTGAGCAAGAAACCGGCCGCAGCGCTGATGAAGACAGCATTGCAGCTGAGCTGAAGATTGACGTTGAAACCTTACGCCAGAATTTATCTGAAACTTCTTTTTTAGTTCTCTCTTTAGATTATCTGCTCAATCCCCATGACGAAGGCTCTGAAAGCTTTGGGGCCTCTATCCCTGATCCAGGCATGCGTCCTGATGAACGCGCTGAGCAAGAAGCCCTACGCGAAGCGCTTAAATCCGCGATCAGCACCCTGCCAGAGCGCGAACAAAAACTGATTGCCAGTTATTATTTTGAAGGCCTGACGATGAAAGAAATTGGCAGACTACTGACGGTTACCGAAGCGCGTGTGTGCCAGCTTCATTCTCAGGCGATTCACCGTCTGCGGGCGCGAATGAAGACAATACTTGGGCTGTAAAGAAAGCTATGAAAGACAAAACATCTTCTGTATTTATCACAGCCCATAGCCTACATAGCCCATAACCTAGACAGCCACTACCACCATCTAACTTAAGGAGCACCAACCATGTATACCGTCGTTAATCAGCTTTCTGTAAAGGCCGACTGGGCCGATCGCCTTGAGAGCGCTTTTTTACAACATCTCGATCTGCTTGAAGCCACTCCAGGCTTTGTAGGTTTTCGTTTTTTAAAAGCCCTGAACCCTGATGAAGCGCCATGTTTAGTCGAAGTGACCTGGGCTGATGAAGCCGCTTTTGATGCCTGGAAAACTTCTGAACACTTCCGGGTCAGTCACGCCAGCATGGGGCAGTATCGTGAAGCTTTT
>CAJYHH010000600.1 GCA_913773825.1 Candidatus Sericytochromatia bacterium
GTCAAACCCTTATTCAGACCTTGGGGTTTGGATGTAAGCCGCTCTTAAACGTGGCCAAAGCCAAAGCGCCAGGCAATTATTGCAGACATGTACGGCCATAACCAGCAATAAATTATCTGAATACTGATAAATCAGACCTAGCACAAGCCCCATACAGCAGGCCCAGACGGCATAAGCCCAATGTTGCAAACCCGGCATATGCATCAGACCAAACACAAAACTGGCCGTTAACAGTCCCCAGCTGTTCTGAAGCAATCCTCGAAAACAGAGCTCTTCAGCAATCCCTGTGAGCAGACCAATCAGCAAAGCATCTTGGGGTTTAAGAATGCTAAACAGCTGCTGATCAAGCCAGAGCTGAGCCTCGCGTAAAGGCTTAAACAGACGCATCGCCATAGCACCTGCAGCAATTAACAAAAGAGCAAAAAACGGAGCCACAATTAAAACTGGCTCAAGTCTCAATTGGGTCCACAACCTAGAATTGGGAAAAAACCATAACCAGGTAGCAGAACTCAGCAACAGCGCGCTGTTTTGCAGCAACACCAGTTTTAATAGTTCTTTCCTTGCCAACATCATCGCTTTAAATAAACTTTCAATCAGTCCTCAGCCAGAAAAAAAGCAACAGCCCCCGAAGGGGCTGCTGATCAATCAAATAAAGAATCTAAAAGTCTAAACGACCATTAGACGTGCTGGCTGACCATGTCCTGAAGCATGGCTTTGGGCACAGCGCCGACTTTCTGATCGGCAACCTGACCATCTTTAAACAGCAGCAAAGAAGGAATGCCGCTGATGTGATAGTTGGTTGCGGTGTCGGGATTGTCATCAGTATTGACTTTGACAACTTTGAGCTTGCCTTCGTATTCTTTAGACAGCTCTTCGACGATCGGCGAAATCAGGCGGCAGGGGCCACACCAGGGAGCCCAGAAATCTACCAGTACCGGCAGGTCGGACTTAAGCACTTCGCTATCAAAATTCTGATCTGTTACTTCAGTTAAAGCCATATTGTCGCTCCTTAGAAGAGTGCACGTTTTCCGTGCTGAATTTTTGAGTTGATTATAACACAGGCGTTCAATGGGTCTGCAGCAGATCGAGCAAACGAGGGGCCAGAGCTGCATTTGCAGTCAACACCGAACCGGTCCAGATGCTGTCACGGCCTTCCCAGTCGCTAAAAAAGCCGCCGGATTCACGGACTAAAACAGGCAAGGGGGCACTATCCCAGACCTGCATACGGGGATCAAGTGCCGCTTCAACCCGACCTGTTGCCACTAAAATAAACGAATAACAATCGCCCCAATTGCGTTCAATTTGCACAGTATCTAGCCAGTCGCCCAAACGCGGAGCGCGACGACGCGCCAGATCTCGTTCATGAATATGCACTAAAGCCCGTTCAGGCTGAGCAATCTCCGAAACCCGACAGCGTTCACCATTTAGCCAGCAGCCCAAACCCTCAGCTGCTTTGACTGTTTCGCTCAAAGCAGGCAGATGAATGAGGCCTAAAATCGGTCGACCTTGATAAGCTAAAGCCAGCTGCACCCCAAAAATCGGAATGCCGCGCGCAAACGAGCGAGTGCCATCAATCGGGTCTAAAATCCAGCAAAAATCGGCGGCTGCGTTTTCAGCATCTGCTTCTTCACCCAGCAACCC
>CAJYHH010000601.1 GCA_913773825.1 Candidatus Sericytochromatia bacterium
CTTGAACATCCTAATATTGTGCCAATTTATTCGCTTGAAGTTCAGCCCCATGGTGCGCTGGGTTATTCGATGAAGCTGGTTCAGGGCAAAACTTTAAAAGAGCTGATCAAAGAAGCCCGCGAGCGGCTGCTGGCTGATCAAGACCTGGATGATGAACATCGTCTGGCAACGCTGCTGGAGCATTTTTTGAAAGTCTGCGACGCCATGGCCTATGCCCATTCCAGAGGGGTGATCCATCGGGATTTAAAGCCCGCTAATATTATGGTCGGTCTGTTTAATGAGATTTATGTAATGGACTGGGGGATTGCTAAAATCATCAGGCCGGACAGCAGCCCTGCTCAAGGCCAAGCGGCGGGGGATGCTGCTGAGTTTGAAAACCTGCTTGAGACTTTGAAGCTGCCGGCTTCAAGTAAACGCACCCTGGCGGGTGAAATTGTCGGAACTCCCCGGTATATGTCGCCCCAGCAGGCCGCTGGCAAAAGCCATGAACTCGACGATAAAAGTGATCAGTTTGCCTTGGGCTTGATTTTATTTGAAATCATCTGTCTTAAAACGGCTTTTAAAGCCGCAAACCGTATGGATCTGCTGGTCAAAGTGCTAAAAGCCGAAAAAGAGCCTTTTGAGCATTTAGTGCCCAAAATCAAAATTCCCAGAGAGCTTAAAGCGATTACCAACAAAGCCACGGCCAAAAAAACGCCTGATCGCTATGACAGCGTCAAAGCGATGGCGGATGATATTCGCCGATACCTGCAAAATAAATCGGTCAGCGCAGAACCTGACCGGCCCGTAGACGCCCTGATGCGCTGGATGGCCCATCATCGCCAGACGACGTTTCTGGCGTTTTTGGCTGTGCTGCTGCTTTGCTGCCTGGCGATGATGGGCAGTCTCTATAGCCGTCAGAACAGTCTGCGAGAAACCCGTGTGCATGAAGAATACCTGAGCCAGTTTGTGCTGCAGGTCTCGCAACAAAAACAAGCCCTAGAAAATCAATTGCTCAGTTATGAAACCCTGCTTGAAGGTCTGACGGCCCATGTGCGCAGTACCCTGGCATATGGTCTGCCCAGCGCTGAACAGCTATATTTTTCAGCTGACTATGACAAAGGCCTGCCGCCTGGTTTACAGGCCTCGAGTCATTATCAATCCTCTCTGAGTCTGGATTTACCGGTGTTTAAAGTTGCGCCGGGTGTTTCGCAAGCCGATATCTTGCCTGAAGCGCAAAAAATGATCCAGGTCAGGCATTATTTTAAAGCGATGTTTAGCCGCAAAATGCATGAGCTCTATCCCCAGCTGACGCCCGCCCAGCAGTCAGCCCAGCTGCTTAATCAAGGAGCACCGATTATCTGGACTTATGTGGCTCTCAAAAGTGGGCTGCACACGGCCTACCCAGGACATGGGGGCTACTCTGCCCAATATGATCCCCGTCAACGCCCCTGGTATACGCTGGCGCTTCAGGCCAAGGGGCCTCAATGGGGAAAACCCTATCAGGACGCCAGTGGCCAAGGCACTTTGTTGTCCTGCAGCAGCGCCATTTTTGATCAACATCAGCAGCTGATTGGCGTAGCGGGCCTGGATCTGCCGCTGACGCTGCTGATGCAGAATCTTTTGGCTTCTTCGCAGCAGGCGGGCGTAAAAAATGTCTCGCTGGTGAATCAAGACGGCGAAGTGATTCTGGATCTAAACCGTCTCAACGCGCCTGCTGCTCCTAAAACCTTAAAGCCCTACCCATATCCAGAGGTCTTAGCGGCCCTCAAGAACCAGACCTCAGGTTATCTCCAGCTTGATCAGCGCCTGATTGTTTATCAGCGTCTGAATGTCCTCGACGGCTATTACATTGTCGAAACAGACAGCCCTAATTAAACCGGCTGCTGCGGCTTTGTATACCCACCACTCATAACCCACCACCCTCACTTGGTCTCTCTCGAATGGTCGCCTGGCAATAATAGAGCTCGCCGATTTGTAAGGGATTCAGCCGCACGTTGGCGTTAAATTGCTCACTCTGGCTGTTTTCAAAGCGCCAGTCAAAGCGCAATTTTTTACCGGTGGTGGTTTCTAACAAATAGCCGCGCGAGTCCGTCATCGACAACTGGCCATCGGGCTGATACAGCGGTGAGATCGCGTGCCAGGCCAGTCCCAAGAGTTCTTTTTTGGGGTAGCCAAATAAGCGCAGTGCAGCGGGGTTACATTCATAAATGCTTTCGCCATCCAAAATCAGGATGGCATCCTGGGCGCTTTCAAAAATCGAGTAAAAGTGAGCTTCACGCTCTTGCAGCATCTCGGTGACTTTTTCCAGCTGCTGATGACTGGTATAAAACGCCCGGCTCAGGCCTAAGAGCAGGCAGACCGCAAAAAAAGTAAAGCCATAGAGCCACCACTCAGTGGTATACAGGCTTTGAAAGGCTTCGTCAGCGTCAATTTCAGTGACAATGCCCAAACCCAGCTCTTGATCCCAATGCCAGGAGCCAATCACCTGCACCCCGCGATAATCGCGATAAGGCTGAATTCGGGTACCCGAACGGCCGGCAATCAAGTCTGCGGCCATAGGCGTCAGCGCTTGAGCTTCTTTGGGAGTGCGCTGAGGATGTTTAAGGAGATTAACCTCTGGGTTGCGCAGCTTGAGATGCAGGGCGCTGGACTTGCCAGGCGGTAAAAGCTGAATGGCTTTGAGCTGGCTTTCAAAGCGCGAAGGCGTCAGCATCACGCCCTGGGGATCAATCAGGTAGGTCTCAGAACTTTGACCCCAAGAATCCCCCTGCAGCAGCGACGGAAAACTCAGGCTGGGGTTGAGACTGAGCAATAACAGCCCTTTGACCTGATTGTTAGCCCAGACAGGGGTGAGCATGGCCAATTGGGGGTCTTCTTTGGCCTGGACTTTAACAAAGGTTTCGACCAGACGGCTTTTGCCGCTCAGAGCCTGCTGTCGGACTTCTTCAGACACGGATGCCCAGGCCTGCCGTGCTTTAACCTGACTGGCCTGTACAACCTGGCCCTGAGAATTAGCCAGCACAAAATCTGGATAAGGTGTTTGATGGATCCAGGCCATCATCTCAGGGGCGGCCTGAGTGGTCTTTTTTTGCAGGGCATTTAAAATCAAGGGCTGCTTGGCCAGGGTCTCTGCCAGCACTTGCTGCTGGCTGTACCAGGCGCGTACGCCGCGAGTTTCAGCTTGTAAAACTGCTTTGAGTACGATCCGGGTATCTGACTGTAACTGCCGCCGAATCGCTCTTTCGACTCCAAAAAAAGCCAGAATCAACAAAGCCAGGGCCAGGCTGATGAGTGCATAGCTCCAACGCTGAAACGTGACGTTAGTTGGCATGGGCATCCTTCGCATCGGGGCTGATCCTAGTATAAAACCTAGTATAAAAAATTATGCTCTAAATTCATAATGCTGGATGTTTTGCCTATATTCGATCATGCTGCTTATTAGTTAATCGCTACGGGCTGACGTAAACCTGTATGCAGCAACCAGGCTGGCTGAAAGGCTTCTTCAGGAAAATCGAGCGGACTCCGAGCATCCTTAAGCGTCACGCTTGGCACAGTCTGAAGATAAACCATCGTGGTGCGAACATCTGAATGCCCCATCATCTCTTGAATCGTGCGAATGTCATTGTGAGCTTGAAGTAAATGACTGGCAAAACTATGGCGTAAACTGTGAGCTGAAGCTTGTTTGAGTAAGCCTGCTTCAGTAAACCTGCTCGCTGTACTGCTTGATTTAGAGCCTTTTGACATGCGTTTTGTGAAGATGATAACGTCGCCGCTCACCGTTTGGTAAATCAGTCAGCCTCTTTGCTGGAAACAACCAGCTCCAGATGAGCTGTTGAGAGGCATCGCGAGACTTTTTGTCCTGCTGATGAAATAAAAACACACCGTTACTGCCAGCCGCCTGATCCTGACGATGTAACTGGCGCACTCTTTCAATCTGTTCAAATAAAGCTTGTCTCAGTGTGACGGGTAATGGCAGAGTACGGTCTTTTTGACCTTTGCCATCGTGAATCGTTAAGATACCCAGATCGAGATTGAGATCGCGCAGTCGAAGGTTGAGACATTCGTTTAGCCTCAGGCCGCAGCCATAAAGCAATTGAGCAATCAGCCGATAAGGTTTATCCAGTTCTGCAAAAACTCGCTCAATTTCGGCCCTTGAAAGCACCACTGGCAGATAAGGTTTACGTTTGGCTCTGACTGTCCCATCAAGTCGTTTAAG
>CAJYHH010000602.1 GCA_913773825.1 Candidatus Sericytochromatia bacterium
CATTAGGGCATAAAGCAGAGGGGCGGCATGGCCTTTGGAGAAGATATATTTGTCAGCCTGGGGATGATCGAGGTCAGCGGCATCTAGACGCAGCTCGCGGAAGAACACCCAAGACATAATGTCAGCGGCGCTCATACAGGTAGTGGGATGACCCGAGCCAGCGTCAGTTGTCAGATCGATACTGTCGCGACGAATCAGGTTAGCCAGCGATTCGAGCTGGGATTTAAGTTGTGCTTCTAGAGCCATAGACTAAAGACCTCATTGTCAAAAAATAATGCAGGCAGTATAGCATGGAAGGGGCCCTGAACTATGGACTGTGGGCCATGGGCTGTGGGCAACAGAACCCATCCACGGCTCGGATTCCTTTTGCCTTGTTCTGACCCAGAGCCCAAAGCCCACAGCCTCTTTTACAGCGCAATTATTAATTCTTCAATAAATTCTATTAAGGATACGTCACGTTTACGTAATGGACAGCGACACTTAGCTCAGATGACACTGTTAATTTCCGTCATTTAAATGATTTTAACCGTTTCCGTCATGTAGGTATTCTTTAAGCGCGAAAGGTGAAACTTCTCTCTATGGGTAATATCAATAACTTCTCTAACATTCCCAATTCGGCTCCTGTCAAGCCCTCTACAGGCCCTGTTAAGCCCGAAAGCTCAAGCAAGCCCAACGAACAGGCTCTGCAGCAAAAACTCGAAAGCCACTCTCATCAAAACGACCCGTTTAAAGATCAGCTTGGCAAACTGCCCCATGTCGGCGGTTCTGTGATCAAACCGACCCCGATGTTTAATGACTTTGGCAAAGACGTAGAGCGCGTGTTGTCAATTGGCGTCATGCATGCCCAGGCCAATGAAAACGGTCAGCAGATTAAAACCCCTGGAGTTGAATTCCATCTCAATCAGGTTATGCAGGGCCTGGACAACGGTGAAAAAGACGAGCTGCGCGACACCATTGTTGAGCGTATGTCGAGCAAAGACACCACCCAGCGGGAACGTGACGTGCTCCAGCGCATGTACAATCACGTTGACGGTCTGCTAGATAAAGGCAAAGTCCTTAATGATATTAAACCCGGCGGGCCCCACTTCCCCGGTAAAAAGCCGCCTTTTGATCCCGGCATCAAACCCGGTGGCCCTCACATCATCGAAGGTAAACCCGGCCTGATGGAAAAACTCCAGGAAGAACTCCAGAAACAGCCCGGCATGGGACACGAAGGCCATCCCAAAATCAGCAGCAAGCTGGAGCAGATCAGCCAGGGTGCCGCAGGCCTTAAAGAAGGTATCAAAGAAGGCGTCAATAATATCAGCAAAGGCAGCAGCCATGCTGAAGGCCATAGCGCTGGCAAAATGAACAATAAAGTGAACGATCAGGGCAATAACCAGGGCGCTCCTGGCATCAAAACCCAAGACTAAACTGAGTTAAGATTCTCTTAGCCGGGCCAATCAGCAGAAAACTGCTTGTTAGCCCGGCTTGCTTATGTTAACTTACAAATGCAATTTACTTGCATTTAATAGGAGATCACCCATGAACTATCGCTTGCTGCTTTTTACTGGTCTGACCAGCCTGATGCTCAGCCTGAGCGCCTGTAGCCAGGACACCCCGGTTCCGACGACGCCAAAACCCAGCCACGACGCCAGCCACGAGGTTGAATTTACGGTCAAAGTCGAAAACCTCTCTGGCAGCAGCGATCTCAATACAAATCTCTCTCCGCTGGTCTGGCAAGTGGGCAGCCAGGCGCTGTTTACGCTTAATCAACCAGCTGGCGCAAACCTTGAGCGTCTCGCTGAAGACGGTAACCCGGATCCCCTGCTGCAGAGCCTGACTGAAAGTCTGAAAGGCAAACTCGATTCAGCTCTGGCAGCCGGGCAGAGCGCCAGCTTTAGCTTTAAAGCCAAACCCGGCGTTAAACTCAGCTTTGCAACCATGTTTGGCCAGAGCAATGATTTGTTTATTGGCCCAGCCAATGGCTCGATCTCACTCTTTGATGCCCAAAATGAACCTATCGCTCCGACTGACCTGAGTGTCGCCATTTATGACGCCGGCACTGAAGTCAATCAAGTGCCCGGCAAAGGTGCAGATCAGACTCCTCGTCAGGCCCAGCCCAATACCGGCACAGCTGAAAGCCAGAATGTGCGCCTGCTCAGCAGCGTCAACGATGGCTTTACCTACCCGGCTGTGAATCAACTGATCCGCGTCAGCCTGAGCCACAATCACGAACATGACGATCACGATCATGACGATCACGATCATGATGACAACGAGCATGCTCATTAAACGCTCGTCTAAACTATCCAAATCTATTCTGGGGCTGATGGTCAGCGGTCTGCTGCTCAGCCCTGGGCCGCTCTTTGCTCAAACCCAAGCAGAAGCCCAGGAAGCAGCTCCAGAAGCAGACCCAGAAGCAGACCCAGAAGCAGACCCAGAAGCTGAACAATCTGAAAACACAGAGTCAGCATCAGAACCCGATTCTGAAGAAACACCTGATGACAGCTCAGATGATAGTTCTGGCGACATCTTTGAGCGACTCGATGAAAACGCTCCAGATCAGACTGAGCAAACAGATTCCGATCAGCCTGAAGACATTCCGGCTTTAGACCCACAGGCCAGCTTTAACTCTCCGTTTAGTCAGCAAAATTTTGTCCCAGATATCTCGCTGATTCTGGATACCTCTGTCGGTGGCCGCAGTCTCGACAACGCCAGCTATGGCGCCTTGCTCAATCCTTTTTCTTTGGGCGGCGGAATCGAACTGCACCACACGCTTAATGCCTCTAATGGCTTTAATCTCAACTATGGCGAACTGACGATGTCATCCACGGTGGATCCGTTTTTTGACCTGTTTGCAACTTTTCATCTGTCAGGTTTTGAGTTTGAAGTTGAAGAAGCTTATTTTCGCACCCGTGCTTTACCCTGGAATCTGCAGTTTAAAGCCGGTAAGTTCTTAAGCCATTTTGGCCGCTTAAATCCCCAGCACGCCCATTTCTGGAGCTTTAGCGAAACCTCATTGGTTCACGAAACCTTCTTTGGCCCACACGGCTTAAACGAACTCGGCATGAGACTCAGCTGGCTGGCCCCAACTGACTTTTTTCTGGATTTAGGCTTAGAGCTGATGCAAGGCACCAATTCTTTTAGCTTTGGTACCGCAGGCTTTACATCTGGCTCGCAAAGCCTGCAAGAGGTCAATACCCCCAATCTGGTTGTGGCAACGGTTAAAAGCTCAGCCGACTTACTCGATAATCTGGTTTTGCTTGGCGGCTTGTCTTATGCCCAGGGCGGCACCCGTCTGGGCGGTACCCCCACCGGTGATGTGCATGTTCATCAAGTATCAGCCCCCGCTGGTTTAGAAATGTTTGCGGGCGGCAGCCGGATTTTTGGTGCGGATCTGAGCCTGCGCTGGTTTATTGACTCTTATCGCGAGCTGAGCTGGCAGACTGAATTTCTCTGGCGCCAGGTTTCGGGCAGTCGCTATGACGCCAATCAACGGATTGCTTACGACATTGATCAATCAGGGCTTTATTCCCAGCTGATCTGGCGCTTTGCCCAACAGTGGCGCAGCGGCCTGCGGATGGACTTAATGGCTCATCAAAGTCGTCGTGAAGCCGGTCAAAATTTAAGCGTCCCAGCCTGGCTGCCGCGCTGGAGCGCCATGGTTGAATTTACCCCATCAGAGTTTTCGCGCTTTCGGCTGCAGTACAGCTTAGACCAAAGCCGCTTTAGCGATACGGGCCAGCAAAACGTACATGGCCTGTACTTACAAGCCAATCTGGCGATGGGAGCCCATGGGGCACATGATTTTTAGGGGTAGCTGGCGTGATGGTTTTTGGGTGGTGAATGGTGGGTTTAAAAGGCAAGATGGCTGTGAAAGAGAAAAAGAGCTGTGGATCAGCTACAAGCAACTGGCTACCGGCTACGAGCCAAAACAACGACATTTGGAGTTAAGTTGGAGACACATATGAAAAGCTTTAAAACCCTCAAGATGCTGGGACTGGCAGCTGGTTTAATCGCCAGTCTGAGCCTGCCTGCAGCAGCCAAAGTCAAGGTTGTGGGCGCTTATCCGTATATTGCTGAAATTGCTCGCCAGATTGGCGGTAATCAGGTTGATGCCAGCGCTTTGGCCAGTGGTGATTGGGATCCCCATTTTATTGTTGCCAAGCCTTCTTTGCTGACGCGTTTAAATCAGGCTCAGTTGCTGGTAATTAATGGCGCCCAGCTTGAAATTGGCTGGCTGCCACCGCTGCTGCGCCAGGCCGGTAATGCTCGGATTCAGCCCGGCAGCACAGGCTTTTTAGAGCTGTCTAATAGCGTCAACCTGATTCAGAAACCCCAACAAGTGACCCGCGCGATGGGCGATGTCCATCCCCAAGGCAATCCCCACTTTATTCTCAATCCCGACAATGTGCCCAAAGTCGCTAATAGCATCACCAACAAGCTTTGCCAGTTAGATGCCGCCAACTGCAAAAGTTTTAAAGCCAATCAGAGCAGTTTTAACCAGCGCTGGAAGCAGGCTTCAACCAGCTGGGCTCAGCGCATGGCCAAACTCAAAGGCCAGCGCGTGCTGGAATACCATCGTCTGCATGATTACTTTTTTACCCGTTATGGCCTGAGCCTGACGGGCACAATTGAACCCCTGCCGGGCATTCCGCCATCTCCTCAGCAGCTGGCTGATACGGTGGCGCGAGCTAAATCGCAAAAAGTGCAGATCAATGTGCGCGGCGTGTATAACCCCAATGACCCCAGTCAATTTGTCAGCCAGCACACGGGTATTAAGCTGGTGACCCTGCCCCATGATATCGGGGCAGTACCTGAAGCCAAAGATTTGTTTTCGCTTTATGACAGCATCCTGCGGCGGTTGGGCGTGTGATCGAGATTTTATTGCCAGCCTTTGCGGTTTCAGTTGTCCTGTTAGGCATTCACTCCTTTTTTGGACTTGAAATTATCCGACGCGGGATTCTGTTTACAGACCTGGCGATTGGTCAACTGGCCGCCTTAGGCTCAGCCATTTCACTGCTGTTTTTTGATGGCAAATGGGTCTATGGCTGGTCACTGGGCTTTGCCTTGGCAGGTGGCTTACTGATTGGCCTGGCTTCCAGACGCGAACGCAATATTGAACCTTTAATCGGCCTGCTTTATGCATTGGGGCTGTCTGGGGTGTTTTTGCTGCTCAGCCGCTCAGCCCACGGCATGGAAGAAATCCAGAAGCTAATGGCCTACGATATTCTGTTTACACCGATGAGCGAAGTGATTAACACGGCTGTCCTGTACAGCGTAATCGGATTTGTACTGTGGTTTAGCCGTAAACTCTACGGTCTGCCTCGTGAACTGGTGTTTTTTCTGAGCTTTGCCGCAACCGTCACCAGCTCAGTTAAACTTGCCGGTGTCTTAGTGGTTTTTGCCTTACTTGTGGCCCCCGCTCTAATCGCCTCTTATTTACCCATGCGCCACAAACTGGCCTGGGCCTGGGTCTTAGGCACCCTGATCAATCTGGGAGCCCTGACCCTCTCGTTTAAAGCTGACCTGCCCACAGGCTATACGGTTGTTTTTGTTCAGGCCGCCATTGCCCTGCTCACCAGCCTGATTGCCTTACTCTTTGGCCGCCAACTGGAGCAAGAAGGACTAGAGGACTAGAGGACAGAGGAGATATGGAAGTAAAGACATTCCGTCCTTTTGTCCTCTTCTTGTGATTAGGATTTTTCAGAGCTGGGAATAAGCAGTTAGAAGATATGAAGAATTGTTAAGTAGCATCGTTTGCCGCCAAAGCATTTGATTAACAATCTTTAACTGTGAGGGCCTGGTTTAACAGAATGAGTATCAAAGTTTGTCCTAGTTGTAAGCTTCAGAATGCCGCGTCCAATCGAAACTGTATTAAATGCAGCAGTAATCTGACTCGTGTTTCAATTCGCTCAGACCGCAAAAAACAGCATGGCAATCTCTACCTTGCCATTATTCAGCGCCTATTTTCTTCAGCCCTGGCAGGTGGTGTAGTCGTCAGCCTGTTCTTTGCTTTAATGACCTATCTGGAACAGCCTAATCTAAGCCTGTTTACGATTCTCAACTAGTCCTTAGAACTTGACTCGTCAGGCCTAAACTGGGATTAGAGGTTTGAGCTTCAGATTTTGAAGAGTAAACTTCTCTAAGTAATAAATTCTGCTTAGATCCCAAACGAGGCTTTGATGAAAAATGTCTGTATTACCGGTGCCGGAAGAGGCATTGGCCGTGGTTTAAGCCTTTATTTTTTGCAAGCCGGCTATGCGGTAGCGGCACTGGATGCAGATCAACAGGCTCTTAAAGAATTACAGGAACTTGCAGGCACAGCCGCTGAACTGCTTATCATTCCTTGTGATGTCAGCTCTCAGGCTGAAGTCAAACAGGCTTTTAAACACATCAGCAAAAGCTGGGACAGCCTTTACGGCCTGATTAATAACGCTGGTATTAGTAAATTTGAGCCCTTTGAGACCCTCACTTTAGACAACTGGCAGCAGGTGCTGGGGATTAATTTAACCGGCCCGATGCTCTGCTCCCAAGCTGCTTTGCCGCTACTGCGCAAAAGCCGTGGCGCCATTGTCAATATTGCCTCAACCCGCGCGGTGATGTCAGAACCTGACACCGAGGCTTATGCAGCTTCAAAAGGCGGCTTAGTCGCACTGACTCATGCTTTAGCAATTAGCCTGGGACCAGATGTGCGCGTTAACTGTGTTTCACCCGGCTGGATTGATGTAACAGGCCTCCAGCATTCTGAGCAAAAGGGCGACAAACTCACAGCTAATGACCATAGCCAACATCCAGTCGGCCGCGTAGGCCAAGCAGAAGATGTTGCCCGACTCGCTGAGTTTTTAATCGATCCCGCCAATGACTTTATTACGGGTCAGAACTACTTACTTGATGGCGGCATGACGCGGAAAATGATTTATAGCTAGTCGCTGAAATTCCGGATAGTCTTAATCCACTAGCGACCCGCTACGATCCCCCCCTGCCCTTTAATCTCCTCTGAATGGAATCTCCACATGTCTGAACTCTTTAAACCTTTGACGCTTCGCAAACTCACGCTCCGTAACCGATTGGCGGTTTCGCCAATGTGCCAGTATTCAAGTACCGATGGCTTTGCAGATGACTGGCATCTGGTGCATCTGGGCAGCCGGGCTGTAGGTGGCGCGGGGCTGGTCATCACTGAAGCCACAGCCGTTTCACCTGAAGGTCGGATCTCACCCGCTGATTTGGGCATTTGGAAAGATGAGCAGATTGAAGGCCTTAAACGAATGACGGATTTTATTCGCCGTCAGGGCGCGGCATCTGGCATTCAGCTGGCTCATGCGGGCCGTAAAGCCAGCACCCTTGAACCCTGGAAAGGCCGTGGCCAGATCAGCCCCGCCGAAGGTG
>CAJYHH010000603.1 GCA_913773825.1 Candidatus Sericytochromatia bacterium
ACTCTCAGCGCAGAAGATCTCGCTGCGGCCCGTGAGCTGAGCGACCATAAGATTATGGAAATCGACGGCAAACAGGTCGAAGTCGAAACCATTGCCCCTGCGGTTGTGGCAGGCTTATGGTGGGCCGGTCAGGTCACCGCAAAGACAGGTGTTGATGCCGCAATTGATTTGTCGATTGCCGCGATTCTGGGTGTGCCACCACCGGGTGCCGCCGCCCATATCGGTAACGCTTTAGCCAACGCCGTTCCAGGCTTAGGCTATTGGCGCACTTCGCGCAAACTCCAGCGCTTAGGCCGTGCGATCAACGAAGTCCGCGAGAGCTTTGCCGCCCTCAGCCGCATTCCTGGCGGTCAGCAGATTCAGGCGCGCTTTAATCGAGCTGCCAGCGATATGCAGCATCTGCTCCGCAACGGCAATGTGATGGGTGCCCAGCGCAAAATGACGGAGCTGCTGAACGTGATTCAGGAAGCTCACGTTGTTAAAGCAGCAGGTCGCGTTGCGACAACGGTTTCGCGCACGGATTTTTATCGCAATATCTCCCGTCTGCCCGTAGCTGAACGGGTGCCGCAGATCTTAGATCGCGCCCGTGACCACGCTCGCAGCCAGGGCTGGGTGCCCCGCCCTGACTTAGCGCGCCGCAACGGCGGTCGTGAAGTCTTCTTTGATGAGCGTAATAATCGCTTTTTATCGGTTGATACGCAGCATGGGGATTTTGAAGTCCTCAATCGCCGGGGCCGCCATCAAGGCTCCATTGACCTCTGGGGTGATAAAACCCATAATCGCCATAACCAGGTCTACACGGACCGCAGCCATGATCTGTTTGTGGATTAAACATGAACAATCCCCAGCTGAATCCCTTACTCAATCGCATTCGCCAGATTTATATCGAAGACAATACAGATAGCTACATCCAGGCCTGCAAACGGCCCTTTGAGCTACCTGACGCCCTTGTCCAAGTACTCGAAAACGCTGTCTTCTGGCTAGAGCCAGATACCACTCTGCGCGAAGAAGAATGGCCTTCGGTCAGCTACTTAATTCAGGCCCCCAGCTTTATCGAGGGCAATTTTAAGGCTGAATACCGCATCCAGCTTAAAATCTCCAAACTCTTTCCTGCTTATCGCCTGAGCTTTGACTATGAACTCAATAATCCCGACCCCGAAGCCATGAAGCCCTTCTACTGGGGCAGCAGCGAAACTCCACTCACCAAAAGCCAGCAATACTTCCTGGAAGCCTGGGAAAAAACCGCCAAGTCTCTAGGCTGGATTCACTTAAGCGAAAGCCTAAGCGAAACTCCTTTATCCCAACTCTTACAACCCAACACAGCCTTCCCCGAAGAAAGCCTCTGGCGTCATCTGGCCTTTGACCTCATGGAATTCTGCCCAGACTAAAGCTCACATCATCAGCTTTAATCCCAGCACATTTTCAAGCAGGCTCACTCTTGCCTGAAAAAAATTGTCATCCTGAGCCCGTCGAAGCAGCTGTGTAAAAAGTCAAGCAGGAAGAGCGACTCTGCGTTGGTAAAACTCGCCATTTCGAACCATGGAATTGAGTAAACACAACAGTTTGCGCAGACAAGCCGTCAACACCACTTTCGATTTTTTACCTTTTGCTTTGAGTCGAAGGTAAAAGGCTCGAATAACTGGTTCATGCCTCACTGCTGACAAGGTCGCCATATACAAAGCGGCCCTCACAGAAGCGCGGCCAAACCCGATTGCCCGTTTCCCTTGCAACTTCCCACTGTCATGATTGAAAGGCGCAACGCCCACCAATGCGCTGATTTCTCGGTTGCTTAAGCTGCCGAGTTCTTTCAGTTCTGCCAATAAGGTCATGCCGGTCATCCGCCCGACCCCAGGCACGCTTTGAACACATTCAAAGAGCGCCTGG
>CAJYHH010000604.1 GCA_913773825.1 Candidatus Sericytochromatia bacterium
AGCAAAGCGATAAGCACTGGCAAAATTATCGATGTAGGGATTGAGGTGTTCAATCGTGACCATCTTTGAAGCCAAAGCGCCTTTTAATCCCACCTCATAAGGCACATGCCCCATCACCGGCAGACCCACTTCACGGGCCGTTTTTTCTACAGCGGCAAAGTTTTCAGCTGAAAGATGATTATAGACTTTGACGCAGTCATAGCCATCACGGGCGCTTTCGCGCACAGCCGCTTCAGCCTCAGCAGGGTTATGAATCACTTTGACTAAACTATTCTGAGCGGGTTCACCCTCTAAAATCGGCCCACAGGCAAAGATCTCAGGCCCAGGCAGCTCACCTGCGCGAATCCGGCGCCGCAGAGCTAAAGCATCGGCAAAGCCAAACAGACTACTCCAGCCTGGATAAGCCGCCATATTGCGTACGCGCGTGACCCCATGGCGCAGCAAAAGCAGCAAATCCCGCTCATCAGCTAAATGGACATGCATATCAGTTAAGCCCGGCATCACATATTTGCCGGTTAGTTCAAGCCGCTGTACGCCTAATGGAATCTGTGTTTGGGATCTGGGGCCAAAACTCTGAATCCTGCCTTCAGTGACCATTAAAGTCTGATCCCGCAAGATGCCTGGCTGATCAATCGGAATCAGATTAACCCCAATCAGGGCATAACGCTGAGACTGAGGCAATAACTCACGGCTGGCCTGGCTCCAGGTGCTAGCGCAGGCGCTCAGCAGCAAAGAGTATAAGCTCAGCATGATTAAAGGCAGACGGATATTTAACATAAAGTCTCCAGCCAACATTTTAGCGCCCTCAGGTAGCGCAGGCCAGCACCAGACTTTTATTCAAGCACGGGTTTAAGCTGAGGCTCCTGAAAGCTTTCTGATTCAATCCGCATTAAGCGGGGTGAAGCATAAGCTCCCAGACAGATCGCCGTAGCGATTAAACCGCCCCAAATCAACAGACCGCGTAAGCCCATCCATTCACTCAAAGGCCCTGTAAACGCCAGACCAAGCGGGCCAGCAATGCCCATCAAGGTCGAAAAAAGTGAAATGGCGCGACCCTGCAGATGATTAGGTACAATCGTCTGTATAATCGCCATTACTGGCGCATTGCCAAACGTATAGGTCAGACCGCTCACAAACCAGAAAGCCACAGCCAGCCAAAACATAGAAGCGGGAACCCAACCCGCAAAGGCCAGGGTAAGACTCGAAACGGCAAAAGCAGCCAAAATCACTGTAATCCGTCGATAGCGCAGTCGGATCAAGCCAATCAATAGTCCGCCCAGAATCATACCGACTCCGGCAAAACCTTCCATAATCGCCACTTCATTCACGCCACCCCCAAACTCATTCCGCACAATCAAGGGCATCAGAGCAAACGCTGGCATTAAAACCGCCACCATTAAAACCGTCACAGCATAGAGCCGCAACAGACCACCATGCTGGC
>CAJYHH010000605.1 GCA_913773825.1 Candidatus Sericytochromatia bacterium
TCATTTTTTACAGTTGTTTGTGAGGTTGTCAAATGGACTCGGAGTTACATCCAGAACATTTTCATAAAGCTCAGCATAATCCTGATATTGATAGCATCTCAAGTATTCGGCTTTATGAAGGCACACGTGTCCGTCAAGAGCTGGTCTATGGGGTTGTCAAAGACCGTAAAACCGGTCGTTTTCATCATGACTACGCCACGTTTAAAACCTATCGTAAAAGCAAACAACAGCCCTGGAAGCCTGACCCCAAAGCTTCGTTTACGCTCTCAGAAGACAAAGCCCAGGCTCTGACTCAAGCTTTAGCTTTTTTAGCGACTCGACGGCCAGCTCCAGAAAACCTGCTCAGCCCAGATGCCAAAGCTGATGCACATCATGACTTAATAGATCAGATTAACCAGCTTGATAGCGAAGAAAGACTTGAGATTATTTTACGTTTATTGCGAGATGTATTAGCTGATCCAGAACCCAGACAGATTATGTCAATGTTTGAAGCCATTGATGCTGAGCAACTTGCATCGGGTGCACGTTTGTTTCAGATTGCCAGCTGGCGTAAGTCTTTAAGAGGCTTTCACCGTCTGATGAGAGATCCAGTCAGTGAGGCTCAGCAGTTTAGCCGTTTTTTTGCTGAATATCCCTGGTTAATTGGCCATGCTGACAGTGAACCGCTGGGTTGGGAGGCTGTGCCTGAAGTGCTGGTCTATCGGGGTTCGGACAACTGGCTGGAGCTGATTCTGACCCGCACACCGCTGACTGAACACGGTTTGTTTCACGGTGATGAGCGTCAGGGCTGGCACCCTGTCCATGAACTGAGCCAGGCGCTTGGCCAAGCCCAGATTCTGCTGGAGCAACTTAACCCAGATGATTTAAATCCCCGGCCTGACTGGACCTTACAAGGAGTCAAAGCCCGGATTCTGATTGGCCATAGTCGTCAGGATCTTTTGCAGGAAAAAGCTCTACAGCGCTATAATCGCCATTTGCACAGAATCGAAGTTCAGACCTTTGATCAACTCGACAAACTGGCTTTAAGCAGGCTGAGCCAGCTTCAGGTCAGGCTCAGCCCGTTTAAAAGTCAGTAAGGTTGTTGCATGATGTCAACTGAGTTAACGCCGACTGAGTTCCGGGTCATCTTCAGGCAATTGCATTTTGCCACGGCCTTGAAAGCGTATCAGTAACATATCTCCGCGACTGCCGGCTGCTGATTTCACAATGGTGCCCAAACCAAAACGAGCATGACGAACCTGGCCTGGCTCAAGCGGGCTTTCGGGTGGATGTAAAAGGGCATGTAACTCTATTTTTTCAGACTCAGTCAGGTAGACTTGTTGGGCAGCGGCACTCTGGCACCAGATTTGTCGAGATTCAGGCTTGAGACTGGCCATACGCCATTCTTGAGTCTGTTCAATTTGATTCAGCAGACCCTGTAAACGCCGCAAACGGCTTTCATCAAAGCGGTGCCAATTGCTGAAATAGCGCTGTAGGCCCAGTTGTTCAACTAATTGCACCAGCTGCAAAATCTGCAAAAAAGTCCATTCAGATAGTTCTAATAAGTTCCTTAGCTTTTGCGTTTTATGAATCAGGCCAGAAGGATCAGCTGCGCGTAAAAACGGACTTAAAGGGGTTTCGCGGGTATAAAACAGATAGAGTTCACGGCGTGAACGGGTCAAGGCGACATAGAGCAGGCGCCGTTCAGCTTCTAAGTCTGGATCTTTGCGGCTTTCGCGCAAAGGCGGGTAGACGCCGTCATTACAGCCAGGTACTAACACAACCGGCCATTCTAAACCTTTGGCGCGATGAACAGAGGTCAGGGTCACACTGCCCTGCGGACGTCGTTTGGTTTCGCGCTGGGCTTGGGCCAGACGGCGGAGTTCTTCTAATAATTCACTTAAGCTGCCTAAGCCCTGACTAAAGGCCAAAAAGGCCCTGACATTTTCGGCGCGTTCTAAACCCTGCTCAAGACTGCTGGCTTCGAGCCAATTGCACCAGCCCAAATCCCGCTCAAGACGACTAAGTGCCGTATGGGCGACTAAACCCGTATCTAATGCCTGCACCAATTGTTTTAGCTGATCTGCCAGGCGATGCAGTCTGTCTGCCATATAGCTTTCACAGAGGCCCGAAAAGCGCTGTAACGCTTGTTGCAGGCTTAAACCCTGGCTGATCAAACGCTGAATATCCTGGCTGAGCTGATTGCTAAAATAACGTCCTGGCCGATTGCGAATCCGGCCCCAGTGCTGATTCCAGAGTTCAGTTTGCTCTTCATTTAAGCGCGTGCCAGATAAAATCTGGCGGTCGAGTTCTGCCAGAGCGACATAACTTAACAGATCGCGAATTTCAGGCCGCTGATAAAACATTCGCCCATCAGGCAGATGATAAGGTAATCGGGCATCAATTAATTCACGTTCGATAAAAGGTGTCTGGGCATAGGTCCGGACTAATACCGCAATCTCACCGGCTGAGCTTCCTGAATCTAGAGCTACTTGAATGGTCTTAACCATGTCTTTGGCCTGAGCCGCGGCGTCATCACTGATCTGTAAACGGGTGATGCCTGTCAGGCCCTGGGTCGCTTCTAAGCGTTTAAGCGCGCGGCGTTCATTGTGCTGAATCACATGATTAGCCATCACTAAATGACCCGCTGGTGAGCGAAAATTATCGCTTAAAATATAGCGTTTGGCAGCGTAGCGCTGACTAAAGTCCAGAATAAAATCCGGGCTGGCACCGCGCCACTGGTAAATGGTCTGATCATCGTCTCCTATGGCCATATATTGGCGGTGATGACGAGCTAAAGCATCGAGAATTTCACTCTGGGCCAGATTAATATCTTGAAACTCATCAACTAATAAACAGTCAAAGCTGCGCTGCCAGTTGCTTAAAACCTGTTCATGACGCTGAAAAGCTTCCCAACAGCCCAATAATAAATCATCAAAGGTCATCAGACCCAGCTGATGACGGGTTATTTCAAAGAGTTTGTACAGGCCTAAATAATCGGGCTGGCCTTTAGGGGCACGGGCCTGACTGGCGAGTTTGAGGGCTGATTCCGGCAGTTTAGCAGCATCTAAATCAGCGTACTCCAGTCGGCCTTTACACATGCCGACCCAGTTCAAAAAATCTTCCGGGTCTAAACTATCCAAATCACCAAATTCACTTTTGCGGGAGCGTGCGAGTCTAAGTGCCTGAAAATAGATCTGCTGGCTGTTTTCCTCACTTTGGGGTAATTGCCAGCGGGCTTCGATTAATCCCTTGTTCTGCAGCTGACGCATCACGCGCCAGCCCAGCCCGTGTAAGGTCATCGGTTTTACGCTGCGGCAGGCTTCCCAGATATGCAGGCGTTTTTTAAGTTCATCTACACTGGCACGACTAAAGCTGGTGGCCAGAATTTTACCGGGATAAAAACGTCCCGTAAGCACCAGTTGTTTAATCCGATGCACCATCGCGGTCGTTTTACCGGCGCCCGCTACGGCAAACACAAGCGCGGGGCCATCGTCATGGTTAACAACAGCAAGCTGTTCGGGGGTAAGAGAAAGTTCAGACATGCAGGTATTTTAGCGGGTGGCGGGTGGCAGGTGGCTAGTAGCTTGAAGGGCTTGCAAACAAAACAGCCCTGACATCAGAGTGTTGTCAGGGCTGTCAGATCAGCTGATTAAAACGGTTTAATGGCTTGGTGGCTGTTTTTTAATCAGTTCGCCAAATTCAGTTATCACCTGTGAGGGATCGCTGATTAAAGCGGCCATTTCATCTGCGGCATCTTCGCCAAATTCATTGGCCATCATGCCCAGTAACTGCTCTTGTTCTTCGGGACCAAGCTGTGAGAGCTGTTGCATCATAAAGCCAAGCATGTCTTCATTGAGCATATCTTCGTCTTCATCAAACAAGGCGCTGTCCGCTGGGTCATCGCTTAAGGGTTCTGACTGATTACGAGTAGCAGCAAATTGACGGGATTCTGCTTCAAATTCGGCTCCTGTCACCTGGCTTGGACGGGGCCAGAGATGCACAAAATCATAGCTCCAGAGCGCTTGGGCCAGTTCTTCAACCACCTGCTGCTGATGCGGCTCTAGCCAATGTTTGAGCTCAGAGCGAGCTTCTGCGGGTACATGGCCTAATTCATATAACCAGTCATAGACTAAGGGCAGGCCCCAGCACAGCGTCAGCAGTTCATCCGGGCTGCCGGATTCCTGGGTATAGGCTTCAAAATACGCATCCAGCTGATCAGAGTCGAGTTTAACCAGGGTTTTTAAATCTAAGCCTGCGTCTTCGCGGGCTGGATTCTGGCGCCAGAGCATCACGGCATGGCTCATGATTTCAGCACTTGTGTAGAGATTCAGGCCGTGCTGATCCAGCATCCAGCGTCCAAACGCCATCTGGCCATTGTGAATCGCGCTATATGTGGCGCGTTTGCTGAATTTCTCTAAGACCACATTTAACTGAGTCGCCATGTCTGCATCACGCTGCTGATAGACAATTTCACGAATTTCAGGGTCTTGATCAAAACCCAGAGAGACAATTAAATCATCGTAGGCGCTTTGAATGGCCGCGTCGTCTGGATTGCGCCAGCAGGTCTGAATGCCGTCTAAAAGTAAGGTTTCTCTTAAACGGTTCTGGAAGGGATCCTCATCATTCCGATCGGCTTCTTCAAGCCGATCGAGTAATTGACGAGCCAGATTAGCGGCCTGATCGCCATATTGGTGATAACTCATGCGGTCAATCAGAGTCAACCACAGGGCTTCAGGAATCGGCTCAGCATAGTTAAAAAACTGCTCAAGCAAAGCGCTTAAGCGCTCAGGCGCGCGATCTGCAAGGGCTTCATCAAATTCCAGCATCAAGACAGCCGGTAAAATAGTCTGATATTGCTCGGGGTAACGCTGTTTGAGCAGATTTGTAATCACTTTCATTTCGGCATAAAGATTGTGGTGAGCCAGCATCTGGTTAACAGAGGCCACAGCATAACCTAAGGCTTCAGCATCTAATACGGTTTGCTCAGCCTGGAGCTGCTCGAGCAGCAGAGTATGGCGCTGGCTGGGAGCAGCTTGCTGAAAGCCTTCAAGCCAGGTGCTTGAAGCTGTATTTTCTTGGGCGCTAGACATGGGGGCATCCTTTTAAGTATGTGGTCGTAATGTAGCACGTTGTGCGCTTAAGCGTTTAAAGGATTCTTTGCTTTAAACTGTTTAAACTCATTGGCTGCTAGAGGTTTAATGAGGGTGATGATCTGAATTTTCAGTTGTCTCACTGACAGTGGTCTCACTGAGGGGCAGGCGCTGTTGTTTGGCTTGTTTAAAGTACGCCTGAACAGCTTGAATGTCAATATCTGGGCTGGGTTCAGGCAGTGGCCAATTGATCACAAAGCCACCGGTCCAGACGGCTGGGCCGCGTTCTTTAAATAATTGTTCGCGAGCTGATTTAAGCAGCGATAACAGATGATGACTGACAAATAAATTACTCAGGCCTGTTTCAAGCAACCAGGCGTTAACAAACGGCAGACCCCACAGTAAAACAAAAGCGTCAGGCCCGTTTTCGTGGCTGAGATGTTCACAATAATCTAAAAAATCAGCGGGCTTAATTTGGGCCCACTTTGAAAACTCTGGCCGTTTATCTGCTGGGGCGAGCTCCCAAAGTGCAAAGGCTTGTTCAATCATCTGGCTGGCAGTGGCCAGATTTAAACTGTGTTTTTCTAAGAGCCAGCGACCAAAGGCCATTTGGGCAGGTAGCAGGGCTGCATCTAGATCGCGGTCTCTAAAAGCCTGTTTGAGTTTACTCAGTTGGGCCTGAGCCGAGAGTTCGCTAAGTTCTGTCAGAGCGGGTAAATCAATGCTTTCAAAATCTGCGGCCAGCATAGCCTGCTGAAAAACCTGTTTATCTTCAGCTGTCGCTGCACTGCGCCAGTAAGTTTCTACAGCTGGCATCACCTGATGACGTTCAACCGCAAAAGCCAGATTTTCAGTTTTGGCTAAAGCATCTTCGCCCAAGCTGTCCTGCAGAGCCTGGGCCAGACGGGAGGCGGCTTCGGCCTGACTATAATAAGCCAGTTCATCAAGTAAGTCAGCCCACTGATCGGGTGGAATATCCGTTGCAAAGGCCTCTAGGTTATTTAAGAGAGGATTTAGCTGATTTAACTCTTTTTCAAACAAAGCCTGCTGAATCTGCAATAAACGCCAGGCGGGCTCCAGGACCTTGGCTGCTGGCCTTTCACCTAAAGCCTGCATCAGCTCTTGAATGGCTTCAAGCTGATTGTGTTCAGCCAATTGCTGGCTGTGGTTAACCGCTGCGCTGGTCAGATCAGCTTCGCTGACCGTGAGGGAGGGGGGAAGGTTTAAAACATTCAGTAAAAGTTGATGACGCTCAGCAGGGACTGTGGCTTCAAAGCTGGTAAGCCAGTCACTGTCTGTTTCTTTGTCAGGTAAATTGTCCATGATGATTGATCCTTATCGGGCTGCTGATCAGTAAGCTTGAGACTAAAAAGAAAACTAAATAAAAGGTCTTCAGGATTTTATCATGGGGCTCGTGTTTTACACACTGCATACTTAGAGGCCTTAATTTAGAGGAGATTTTTAATCAACATCACCTTAAGGTTAATTAAAGGCAGTATAATAAATCTGTTCCCAATCGCTGTTGCCCCTACAGGAGGACTCAAATGGAACCCCAGATCACACAGATCAATTCTACCGATCCCGACGTCGTCGGCACGAACTTTCCTCTCTTTGATGAAATGGCTTTGCGTGGCCATGAACAAATTGTTCATTTTTCTGACGAAAGCGTTGGCTTAAAAGCCATTGTAGCCATTCACTCGACTATTCTTGGCCCCGCACTGGGTGGTGCGCGTATGTGGCCCTATGCTTCTGAAGCTGAAGCCCTTCAGGACGTGCTGCGTCTTTCGCGCGGCATGACTTATAAAGCTGCTGTTACCGGCCTGAACTTAGGCGGTGGTAAAGCGGTGATTATCGGTGATCCTAAAACCGATAAAAGTGAAGCCTTATTTCGGACCTTTGGCCGTTTTGTTGAAAGTCTCGGTGGCCGTTATATCACCGCAGAAGATGTTGGCATCAACATTAACGACATGGAATATGTCCGCATGGAAACCCGCCATGCAACCGGTATTTCCCGCGCCATGGGCGGCAGTGGTGATCCTTCGCCGATTACGGCTCAGGGTGTGCTTTATGGAATCAAGGCCTGTGTTAATGAAATGTATGGCAAAGATAGCCTTAAAGGCATGCGCGTTATGATTCAGGGTTTAGGCCATGTGGGGATTGCCCTGTCCGAACTTTTAGCCAGTGAAAAAGCTGAGCTGATTGTCACCGACCTCGATATGAATAAAGCAGAAAAAATCGCCAGCCGCTATAACGGTAAAGCGATTCAGCCTGATGAAGTCTTTAAAGTTGAAGGCGATATTTATTCACCTTCAGCACTCGGCGGCACCATTAACAATGATTCACTCAGCAACTTTGGCTATAAAATCATTGCGGGTTCTGCTAATAATCAGCTGGCTGATGAAGTCATTCATGGTGAAGCGCTCAAAAAAATGGGCATTCTCTATGCCCCTGACTACGTCATCAATGCTGGTGGCTTAATCAATGTCTGGAACGAACTCTCTGGCTATAACGAGAAAAAAGCCCTTAAAGAAGTTCGCAATATCTACGACACGCTCAAAAAGATTTTTGCGATCGCCAAAAAAGAAGACGTACCGACCTACCTCGCCAGCAACCGTCTGGCTGAGCGCCGGATTACCCAGCTGAGCAAGCTGAGCCATATCCATATTCCCCATCAGGTCTAAGGTTCTTCTTCGCAAATAAATAAACAAATAGGCCCGCTCTGTGATTATCACTGAGCGGGCCTAAGTTTTTTAAATGGCGTTAAAACCCGACATCTATTTGTGGAAGATTAACTTGTTGGGTTGAGTAGTTCCCTTTGGTTATCGTATTTAAACCTGTCCCATCAGGTTTGATTAGGTATAAGCTATCGGGAATAAATAAGTTAAGTCTAAAATCAGCATCACGGTTTGAGATAAAGCTGATTTGCTGCCCATCAGGTGACCAACGCGGTTGAGTATGTTGCCATTTGGGATTCTGACTGGAATTTGTTAGACGTTGCAGACTGGTTGTTTCAGCATTTACAGTGTATAAATCTATCGCTTCAGGCTTTTCTGCTTCGCCTGTGCCAACTGCAACTACAAGTTTACTGCTGTCAGGTGACCATTCAAAGTCAGCATCAACACGGCCTAAACTGCTGATTTGTTTGAGATTTTTTCCATCTGCTGAACCTAGCCAAAGAATCCCTTTCCAGTAAATGCCTTTATTTCCTTGGCTGACGGTCATACTTTCTACAACAATTGCCAAATGTTTGCCGTCTGGTGAAAATTTAAAGTTCAGCACTTTTTCGGGCCAGGGCCCACTCGCTGGAACCGTTAGCCAATTACTCTGGCTTCCGTGAATGTCTAAGCGCTGAATGAGAGGTTTAGGTGGGTTAGGAGAATTGAGCTCAAGAAAAGCCCATCCTTGTTGATTGGGCATCCAGCTGAGTTTATCAACTCCTTGTGAGCTAATTCTTGCTTTTAGCTCGGGCTTAAAATCAGTGACTGAGCTTGTGTATAGAGGCATATTTTCACGACTGTTCTCGTAACTGATCCAGGCTATACTTTGGCGATCCGGGCTTAGAGCTGCATCAAGGACTTGTTTGACGGGCAGTCCATTTAATTCTGCTTGAGTCGCAAGTGACATTATTGAAAGATTAGGCTCTTGACCCAACGCAGTCTGAAAAAGAATCTGCTTATCACTGATTGCGGTTAATTTAGATAGTTGTAAATTCATTTGTTGAAAGGCAAGCTGTTCAGGCGTCTGGCCAGTTTGCCAACGATAGAGCTTAAAATCACTACGATTCGAGTACATTCTTCGGTAAAGCGTGGATTGCTGGTTCTGAAAATAGACCAGTTGGCTGCCAACCCAAACTGGATGATGAATTGTTGACCATTTGACTTCACATGAGCCGCAGTCACCCGGATGAGGCGTGGGCTCAGGTGGTGGAGTCGGAATGGGATCTCCCTCATAACGCAAACCGATATTAGTGGGCCAGGGATTAGGCTGTTGATTCGGGGTTGGAACAAGTATTGGCGTTGGATAAGGCTGAGGGCCTGGGCTGGGCTGTTGCTGATGTGGGACCTGATCTGGATTGGGTAAGGGTGTCGTTAATGGTGTGGCAATCGGATCAGCGTTAAGCGGCGGAGATGGCGTGAGGCTTGTTGGACTGGGTTGGATCTGTGAGGTAAGACTTGGGCTAGGTGGAACAATTAAGTTTGATGATTTAGGTAAAGCCTGACAGGCGCTGAGCATCGAAATTGACAAAGTGCCAGCAGCAAAAATGCGAGACATTGTTTTAGACATAACAAAGAACTCCGTCAGAGGGGATGAGTTTAAGACCCGCTCATTCTGAAGAAGTTCCTGTTTTATTAAATTTGTAATAAAAAAAATTTGTTTGTTCTAATTTGAAGTAAAAGTATTTGTCTAATCAATCTTTTTCTTAGTCAGGTCGTCTTTTTGAGCCTTTGATACTATTAAAAGCTTGTGCCAAAGCTCAATTCAGGAGGACTGGGAAGCTGCTCTGTTGAATAACTTCCCTGAGTTAACATCATCAGGTTAGAGCCATCTGGGCGAACCAAATAAAGGCTAGTCGGAATAAAATAATTATGGCTAAAATCAGCATTGCGATTAGAAATAAAGCTGATAAATTGACCATCA
>CAJYHH010000606.1 GCA_913773825.1 Candidatus Sericytochromatia bacterium
GGCCCATAGCTTAAAATCTGGCGGCAAAGTTCTGAGCCGATCGAGCCCCCAGCCCCCGTCACCAGCACCCGCTGGCCGCGTAAAGAATGACGCAAAGGCTCATCATCAAGCCGCACAGGATTGCGGCCTAATAAGTCTTCAATCTGAACCTGTCGCAGTTCTTCAACATGGACTTCACCCCGCAGAATCTGATGAGTCGCTGGCACAATCCGCAGCTGAACGCCTAAAGGCTGACACAGACTCAGATACTCACGAATTACACCGCGAGAAGCAGAAGGCATCGCCAGAATCACCGTATCAATTTCACGGCTTTCGACAATTCCAGCTAAGCGGGAGCGATCGCCAAAGACGCGCAGGTCATGAATTCGGGCGCGCCATTTGTCGGGATTGTCGTCAATAAAGCCCACAGGCATAAAGCCTAACTCAGGTTTACGCAACATGTCTGCCGCAACCATCGCGCCTGCATCTCCAGCCCCGACAATCAGGGTGCGACTCTGAGGCTGCTCACGAGGAAAAAGCGTCACTTCGCTTGAAAAACGTCGGCTAAATCTGACACCGCCAATCGCCAGCAAATAAAATGCGCCTTCAAAGGCAAAAATAGAGCGTGGGAAGCCCGTAATTCCTAACACATAAGTCAGAACAATAAATAAAAATGATCCCAGCACAACGGCTTTGATCAGGCTAAAGAGCTCACGTAGGCCCGTGTATTTCCAGAGATGGGAGTATAAACCCATGATGTAATTGGAAGCCAGGCGTAACGTCACCAGCAGAGGCATACAGAACCAGAAAGCTTTAAGCTCAGCCTCAGGAATATGACCATCAAAGCGCAAAAAGTAGACCACTACATACACCAGCAGGCAGAGCAGAGTGTCTACTGAAACATGTGCCAGACGAAAAAGCGGAATCCGCATCAGGCCTCAGGTTGTTTGAAAATACGCGCGAGCCCGAAGAATATCTTGCTGAATCTGCGTCTTAAGGGCATCAGGGCCATCGAAGCGTTGCTCCGGACGCAGGAATTGCTGCAGATAAACCTCCAAACTCTGGCCGTAGAGATCGCCATCGTAGTCCATCACATAAACTTCCAGACTCAGCGTGAGCCCAGCAAAAGTGGGGCGATTGCCTAAGTTCAACACCGCTGGCCGGAGCGCTTCAGCACCAGGTAAACGCACCTGGCAAGCATAGACACCTTTAGGCGGTAAAACTTTGCGCTCGTGTTCAAGCCGGATATTGGCGGTGGGCACACCCAGGACCGTTGAGGCAATGCCCTGGCCCCGAACCACTTCACCTTGAATCAAATAAGGCCCACCTAGCAGCTGATTGGCCGCAGGCAATTCACCCTTGGTAATCAGAGAGCGGATTCTTGTACTGCTAACGGGCTGACCACCGGATTCAAAAGCCGGGACAATTTTAACGCCAAAACCAAGCTCCTGGCCCATCTGACGCAGCAGTTCGGGATTACCCCGGGCCTGATAGCCAAAATGAAAGTTAAAGCCCACAGCGACTTCTGCTACACGTAGACGTTTGACTAATACTTCCTGAACAAAGTCTTCAGGCTGAGTCTGAGAAAATTCTTTGCTAAAGGGCAGCATCATGACCCCTTCAAGCCCTTGGGAAAGCCCGGCTTGGGTTAACAGCGTCAGCTTTTCGGGCCAGGTGCTTAATAAAGGCGGAGCTTGTTCGGGGCGCAAAATTTCAGCAGGATGATTCTGAAAGGTAAAGACCCATTGGGGCAACTGACGATTGCGGGCATCTTCATGCATGGCTGCGAGGACCTGACGATGGCCAAGGTGGACGCCATCAAAAGTACCAAGCGCCAGTGCAACAGGTTGAGCGAGGGAAGGCAGTTCAAAACATACGTTCATAATTTACCATTGGGCGAGTAGCTATTGGTCGTTGGCATGTGGCTCGCGGCATCAAAGAAAACAACTAGCAAGCAGCCACTAGCCATAAGCTATTTCGGCTCATTGTAGCACGGTCCTGGACTGGCCCGCGTAGCCGACCTGGTTGCGACCCGCATGTTTAGCCTGATACAGCCCCTGGTCAGCAATTTTGATTAGATTGTCGATATTAAGCGCATCACCCGGATAAGATGCATAACCCACACTAATCGTCACGCAGACAGGATCAGCCAAGCCAATTTCAATTTTGGCTGCAGCAACCATCCTGACGAGATCTTCAGACACAATTTCGGCCCCAGATTCACCGGTTTCTTGCAGCACAGCAATAAATTCTTCACCCCCATAGCGACCAATAATATCTGTTGAACGCAGGCGTTGACGTAACAGCGCTGCGACTTCCCGTAAAACAGCATCACCCGCCTGATGACCGTAGGTGTCGTTGATTGATTTAAAATGATCAATGTCAACCATTAAAACAGACAGCTCACGACCATAGCGCCGTGACAGTTCATAAGAAAAGCGCATGCGTTCTTCAAGATGATGACGATTAAATACACCCGTCAGCGAATCTCGAATCGCCAGCTCATTAATTTGAGCATGTAAACGGGCATTTTGAAGAGCAGAGGCAATATGAGTTCCAAATATATTAAATAACTGCCTAAACCCAGAAAAAGCACGAGATTCATCTGAGCAAGCCAGAATCATTCCCCGTGAAAGATCCGGCATGGTCAGGGTCTGCGTTAAGAGTGAGCGGGTATTGGGAAACAGCGCTTCTAACTCATCTTCAGCCTTAAAAAGCTCTTGCATCTGGGCTTCAGTCACATCCGTCTGCCAAAAATGCTTCCAAAAGCCCTGCGCCGGAAAGCTAAACTCAGGCTGGATCGTAAAACGTCCCTGGCGGAGAGTATAGAGGGTTCCTTGCGGGCTGCCAGGACCATCATGTAAAAATAGCGCTGTCCAGCTGGCATCTAAGACGCCCATTAAGCCATCAAGGGCATAATGAATCAGGTCGGTTTCTTCTTTAAGATGCTGACTGACAAACTGAGTCAACTCAGAGAGGTTATAAAACTCAGCCTGGGCCCGATCATTTTCGCTATTTAGACTCTGAACTCGGGCCAGCTTTTGTTCATGTTCAAAGCGCCAGAATAAGAGCTGTTTTTGTTGAAGTGCAATCTGGGTCTCAGCAAGCTTAAGCAAAAGGGGCTCAAGTTCATGACGGGGCCAGCTGCGCTCCTGCTGAAGTAAATCCAGATACCTCACCAGAATCTGGCGGATTTCAGCATAGACCTGGCGATGGGGAGTCAGGCTACGGGTATCCCAACTGGTTAACAGACGTTCCCAGTAATCGGTTTGCCGAGCCAGATTCAGCTGGGGCAAACCACTAAGATACGTCAGCTCCTGCCATTCCTGTTCGGAAAAGTAATGGCGCCACTGCCGCTGACTGAGAAAATCTTCCAGTTGCTCTAACATCGTCCCATCGACTTTTATCATCATTCGCTGGCCTCGTGAACGCGGCTGCAGATTCAGCGCTCAGCAGCCCTGCTGGTATATTCCCAGACTGCAGCGATTTTTATCATCTTGCAGCCAAAGTTTGTGGCCGACGCTTTAAAAAAGCACCGCCAAGCAAGATTAAACCCACCAGGCTCATGACCAAAACAACCCCATAGCCCGGAAAACGAGCATCAAGCAGGTCAGCTAAAACGCCAGCCAAAGCTAAAGGCAGCGTATTGGCCACATTAATCAGCATATTTTGCACGCCAAAGACTTTACCACGCATATTTTCTGGAATTTCTTCCTGCAGCATGGTCTGAATCGGAACGGCAATGGCAGCAGCTGGTAAACCCAATAAAAAGGCCAGCACAAACGCCAGACCAATTTCAATTGCTGAAGCAGAACCCACTTTGGAGGCCACATTCATTAAAGCCGTAAACCAGTTAAGGTTAGCCATCGCAATGAGCAGCAGCCCCATCGCAACAAAACCACCGCTAATCAGACGCTCTTTACCCATTCGCGCCCCAAAGCGACCCACAACAGCAGCAGAAATACCCATCCCTAAACCGGATGAAGCCAGCAAATAACCAAAATAGCGCTTATCTAACTGCAAAACATCATTTACAAAGCCAATCACCAGAACAGTCATTGCCGCAAAAGCTGAAAACAGCAGAATCAAACGCAGCAATAAAAACCGAACATCTGGGTCTTTGAGAACATAATCAAAGCCCTCTTTTAATTCTTTAAGCACCGAAGAAGCGCCCCCAGGCTTTTGCGGTTCGCCTTTAAAACGCATGCCGACAAAAAAAAGTAAGATTGTCGAAACAATATACATACCGCCAATTGCCAGATGACCGTATAGATGATCGCCAAAGCGATGTAAAATCGGCTCAGCAACCCCCATACCGATTACCACAGATCCCAACATCGTCGTAGTAAACAATGAATTAGCCGCTAATAAATGGCGTTTTTCAACCACAACCGGAATCATCGCAATTTCTGCTGGCGCAAAAAACTGGGTAGAAGTTGAAACTAAAAACGTCATAGCGTAAATCCAAAAAGCAGAAGGTGGCTGAAACCAGAGCGCCAGCGGCAGCGCTAATGTAAACACAGCCCGCAGCAGATTAGAAGCTATCATCAGCCATTTTTTATTCCAGCGATCCACGTAAACACCCGCAATTGAGCCAAAGATCACGGCTGGAATCGTAAAGACTAAAGTTAATTTACTGGTATCGGAGTTTGCGCTAAAACCAGCAACACCCAACAAAATAATTAAATAAACCAGAATGACTTTATCAGCAAGCTGAGAAAAGACCTGAGCCAGCCAGAGAAACATAAAGCTCGGATTTGAGAGCACAGCCCGAAAACTCGGATGTTCTTCTGTGGGAGGCGCTTCATGAGATTCAAACATATCCGACTCCTTAAGCCGTGCGATCCACCAGCAAATGTGCCAAAGCAACCAGCGGTTCAGTGGCAACGCCAGCCTCGGTTAAGGCATTAAGAGCTGCATCCAGATCTTCTTGGACTTTTGCCTGCGCTGCATCCATGCCCATCAGTGCAGGGTAAGTGCGTTTTTGCTGAATTAAGTCTTTACCTGGCGTTTTACCCAGCGTATCTAGACTGCCCGTTAAATCTAACAAATCATCTACAATCTGAAAAGCTTGACCCAATGCTTCTGCATAAAGAGTCAAAGCCGCTAACTGAGACTGATTAGCTCCACCTAACATGGCACCCATACGGACTGCAGCACGAATTAACGCACCGGTTTTAAGCCGGTAAACGGTCAAAATCTGCTCTAAGGTCTGTACAGCCTGCTCTCCTTGCATATCAAGCACCTGGCCTGCACACATTCCAGCAGGGCCAGCTGCCCGCGACAGTTCAGCAATCACTTTTACTTGAATAGCAGGGTCCGTTTCTGGCTGAGTAGCCAAAAGATCAAAAGCCAGAGCAACAAGAGCATCACCAGCTAAAATCGCCATGGCTTCACCGTGCTCACGATGATTAGAAGGCCGTCCACGACGCCAGTCATCATTATCAAGGGCCGGTAAATCATCATGAATGAGGGAATAAGTGTGAATTAACTCAACCGAACAGGCCGCTGGCATGGCCTGTTGACGACTACCACCAACCGCTTCGCTGCTAAAAAGACAAAGCAAAGGGCGGATTCGTTTGCCGCCACCAAGAACGCTATAAGCCATGGCTTGCCAGAGCAGATCAGGCTCAGCTGGAGCAGCGATAATTTGCTGCAAAGCGGCCTCAACCTCTTGCTGAGCTTGTTTCAGGGCTATCTGAATAAAGTTTGACATGGTCTCTATTGTAGCAAGCTCAAAAGACCTCTGGGGAAGGGCTAGCCAAGTCACACACAGCTTAAAGCTTATTATTTAATATCATGACTTTTAAAGCGAATTGTTTTAGCGATAAAAATCGTGTCTTGAATCAGATCGAAGCCGTTGTTGATAGTAAATGTTGATAGCAAATGTTGATAGCAAAACTGACTTAAACGATAATCGGCCGACCATAGCAGGGCTCCTGTACAATAGAAAGCACATGGCAAAAAAATAGCCTGAAGCTGAATTCAGGTTAAGAAACGGAGTAAGAGCCGCCTATGTGTGGAATTATTGGATATATTGGGCATGAACCCACTGCAGAAATTGTTGACATTTTACTTGATGGTCTGCAGCGCCTGGAATACAGAGGCTACGACTCTGCCGGTATTGCCATTATGACGGAACAAGGGCTTGAAATTCAGCGTGAAGTTGGCAAGCTCAGTAATCTGGTACGTAAAACAGCAAATCTGGATATCTCAAGCCGGGCAGGTTTAGGGCATACCCGCTGGGCCACACACGGCCGCCCAACTGAATATAACGCCCATCCTCATACTGACGGCCAGCGCCAGATTGTGGTTGTCCATAACGGTATTATCGAAAACTATCTGGATCTCAAACAAGAATTAAAAGCTGAAGGCCATAGCTTTGTTTCTGAAACCGATACTGAAATCATCGCCCATCTGATTGAATATTATTATCAGGGTGATCTCAAAGCCGCTGTACAACAGACGCTTAAACGGCTTGAAGGTGCTTATTCAATTGTTGTCATGCATGCCAAAGAGCCCAACTATCTGGTTGCGGCAAAAACCAGCAGCCCGCTGCTTTTAGGTCAGGGTCAAGGTGCTAATTTTATCGCATCAGATATTCCAGCAATCCTGCGCCACACCCGCGATATTATCTATCTTGAAGACGGTGAAATGGCCGTTGTCACGCCTGACAAACTTGAGATTTTTAGAATAGACGGGACTCCCGTTGAGCGTCCTATTCAGCATATTGACTGGAATTTAGTCGCAGCTGAAAAAATGGGTTTTGACCATTTTATGCTTAAAGAGATTCACGAACAGCCCACTGCATTTGCGCAAACCCTGGCCGGTCGCTTAAGTGAAAACTCTCAGCGTATTTTCTTAGATGAACTTAATCTGTCTGATGAAAAACTTCAGAGCATTCAGCGCATTGTGATTGTTGCTTGTGGAACGGCTTATTATTCCGGCATGGTTGGCCGTTATTTAATTGAACAATTGGCGCGTGTTCCGGTTGAAGTTGAACTCGCATCAGAATTCCGCTATCGCGATCCGATTTTAGATGAAAAGACGTTAGTTATAGCAATTAGTCAATCTGGTGAAACTGCTGACACCCTGACAGCGATTAAATTAGCCAAACAACAAGGCTCACCCACACTGGGAATTATCAATGTCAAAGGTTCTGCCATTACACGGGTCACGGATGGCACGCTGTATATTCACGCTGGCCCTGAAATTGCTGTTGCTTCTACCAAGGCCTTTATGGCGATGCTGGCAGCCGTTTATCTGCTAGCCTTACATCTGGGTCAGGTTCGCGGCCATGTCGATCAAAGCGCCTTGAGCGACCATGCTCGCGAACTGCGTCGTCTGCCTCGCTTAATGGAAGAAACCCTCAGCAAAGTAGAGGGCCGTGTACAAGAAGTTGCAACACGTCTGCTGCGTTATCACCACAGTTTATATCTTGCTCGCGGGATTAATTTTCCGATTGCTCTTGAAGGTGCACTCAAACTCAAAGAAATTTCGTATATTCATGCTGAAGGTTATGCCGCAGGTGAGCTTAAACATGGCCCTATTGCTTTGATTGATCCACTTATGCCCGTCATTGCCGTAATGACCGAAAGTGCAGCTTACGAAAAAGTGTTTAGTAATCTGCAAGAAGTCAGAGCCCGTGAAGGCTTGGTTTTTGCAGTCGCAACCGAAGGAGATGAACGAGTGAATGAAGTTGCAGACGAAGTCATCCATGTTCCGGCAGTGCCTGAACTCTTTTCGCCTGTTATTAATGTCCTGCCTTTACAGCTCTTAGCTTATTATGTGGCGCTCCGTCGTGGTTATGACGTAGACCAGCCGCGCAATCTGGCTAAATCTGTCACGGTTGAATAATCATGCGTAAACTCTTCCTGGGTCTGACTCTGTTGATGGTGTTCTATCTGCCTGCCCAGGCTCAGGAAGAAGTTGTACCAGGTGATGAATCTTATGGCTATTATTCACACTGGTATCTGGGTCCTGCATATAAGCTCGATGGCTGGGCCATTGGGCCTCATCCACTGGAGACCCATGATCGTTTAGTCGGAATTCAGGCTTTTCACCGCATGATGCCTTATTTTGGAACGGCCGCCAGCCTGTATTTTTCAACGGTTGACAGCGATTTTGAAATTGATCTGGACGCGCGCTGGATTTGGCCTATTCCCTGGGCAGAGCCTTATGCCGGCCTGCAGTTAAGCTATTTAACTCGCAGCGTCGGTGGGGTTGGACTTAGTTTCAAACCAGGCCTGCTGGCACAGATTCCAGGTCTTCCCTTACAGTTAGATATTTACGGTCTGGCGAGTTATGACGTCTTTCAGGCTCTCTTTGGCAGCCAAAACCCCAATCAGCTTTTGTTAGGAATTGGCGCGGTGCTGCAATACCGCATCCAGTAAAAAGCCTACCATGTCAGAAGCAGAGATTATTCAAGCCACTCCCTCATTGCAAACAGCAAGCACGTTAAAAGCAGACTTACAGGCTCTGGGCATTCAAGCGGGGGACTGCTTACTTGTACATAGTTCTCTCAAAGCACTCGGCTGGGTCTGTGGGGGGGCTGTTGCTGTGATTGAAGCACTCGAAGCTGTGCTGGGCCCATCAGGCACGTTAATGATGCCTGCCCATACCAGCTGGAATTCAGAGCCTTCTCACTGGCAACATCCCCCTGCTCCCCAAGACTGGTGGCCGCAAATCCGCGCCGAAATGCCTGGCTGGCAAGCCGATACCGCACCAACAAGCGGCATGGGAGTGATTCCTGAAACCTATCGAAAACGTTCAGGCGTCCTGCGCAGTCAGCATCCTCAGGTTTCATTTATTGCGCGTGGACCGCAGGCCGAAACATTAATTCATCATCATCAACTGAGTCCAGCATTTGGCGAAAACTCTCCGCTTGCCAGACTTTCACAACTCTCAGGAAAAGTTTTATTATTAGGTGTAAATCATAGCAGCAATACATCTCTACATTTGGCAGAGCTACGTGCTGAGTATCTGAAAAAGCGCATCAAATCAGAGGGTTCAGCCGTTTTTAAATATGGTGAACGTCATTGGATTGAATTTAAAGATCTCGATTATGATTCAGATGACTTTTTCGATCTGGGCTCTGCTTTTATTGCATCTAAACCCAAAAGCTTGATGTTGGGCCAAGTTGGTCAGGCACAGTGTCAGCTATTTGAGCAAAATGAATTATTAGAATTTGCTGTCGACTGGCTAAAACATCATCGTTAAGCGATTTATCGCCACTCGTTTTTCAATCCCAAAGCTCACTTATACTCAGTTATATATAATCAGGTCAGACAAAAATCAGTCTAAATCAGCTTTCAGGACTAATTTTAAACATTAAGAAACCTCAAAACCCTGTCACCACAAGAAATTTCGCTTAAAACCATCTAACAAAGCAAATTAAATTAAAATTTCATCTAACCAGATCTATTTCTAATCTCCCCTCTTCTCTTTTGAACATCAGTTATGCAATAATCAATCTGGATGGATTATACAAAATAAAGGACATCTTATATATATGCCCAGGAAGAAACAAGCTGAATCTGCAAAAACACGTCGTCAAAAACTGCTCGATTACTTTCAATCCCATCCACGCCAGTCCCGTTTTATCTCTGATGTAAAAGAAGATCTAAACATCAAAAACGAACAGAATCTGCGCCGGGATCTCGAGCTCCTTGCCGAACAGGGCATTCTTGACAAGACAAAAGATACAAGTAAGCTGCCTGCTCGCACCGTTTATACTCTGAATTCAGGTGCCCCTTACCACTTACAGGGTCAAGCAGACGATGATGAAGAAACCTTTGTTGACACTCAGCCAGCTAAAGCTGGACGCGTTAAAGCTGCAGCTAAGCCCACATCTGAAAAATCAGCCCCTGTCATGATCGAAACTCAGCTTTTGGGTGATGTGAAAGGTCGCCGTTCAGCTCGTGAACTCGAGCAACGCATACTGTCTCTGCTTGAACAGCAGCCGACAACCGTCAAAGAACTGGCTGATCATCTCAAACGCCAGCAACCGACTGTCACAAAAGCCCTGGAGCGCATGCAGGAACGCAATCTCGTTCAGCGTAAACGCCTCGGACGTTCTTTTGTCTACTCTCAGGTTAGCCGTAGTGCAGCTGCAACGCCTGCTTTAGCAGCATTTGAACCCGCTCCTGTTGTAAGCGCAGCTCCTGCTGCTGCAGTAGCTCCAGCTACCGCTCCCGCAGCACCCAGCCAGACTACTGAGAACAATACCGCAACTGTTAGCCATGGTCTGGACCTGCAAAGTATTATTGAAACAGCGATTAGAACTGGCATTGAAACCGGTATTACCGCCGCTCTCAATCATATGCAAAAGAACCGCTAAGTTCTAAGATTGTAAACAAACAAAGGCCCCCATCAGGGGGCCTTTTATCTATATCAGTTTGATCAAAATAAAAATCAAACAAATAGATACTCAGTCCAAATTAAATTTAAACAGCATCATGCAAGGCTTCATAATCAGCTTTTAGCTCAAGAGCTCTATCTTTGACAATCTCAAAGACTTCCCCATGAGCCAAAAGGCCATACATGGTTCCACCACCATTTTGCCGATAAATCGTTTCATATTTTGTATTAATCCACTCTGTTTTGGCTTTACGATAAGCGATCCAGGCTTGCTGGGCTTTACGTAACTCAATATTCTGATCGCCGCCTAAGAGTTTATAATACTTATTTAATTCAGCGTCCCATTTGGGTTCAATTGTATCTAAACATTGATGAGTGCCCGCTGTTGAGCTATCTTTTTCCAAACATTTATCCAGGGCTTCATCAAGTGGATGATCAATTTCGTCATGGGCCAATGCCATCTGAGAGTTCCAGCTAAAGAAAAGGCTAAAGCTAAAAAATAGGGCTTTTAAGAACTGTTTTTTCATACCTGCATTATAGCCTATGCATTTAGCCAGCGAAGCTGGCGTTTTGGGTAGCGCGGCAGGCCTTATCCGTAAAGCGATCCGTA
>CAJYHH010000607.1 GCA_913773825.1 Candidatus Sericytochromatia bacterium
AATGACCGTCATGGTATCGCTCATTAGCAGGCCTGCTTCGTCAGTAAAACCTGTGGGCAAATCAGGCAAAGTCCGATTTTCGAGATAATTGCGCAAACCGCGAAAAGTTGCGTTAATGGGCGCAAGTAAGTGATGCAGCATTAACAGCGTTGCGGCGGTGCCTGTCAGGGTTGCGCTTAAGGCGACAAGCAAAAAGCGGATTTTAAGACTGGTGTCGTGATTGCCCATCAGAATCGAATAAACAAACAGGGCTAATAAGGGAATATGAGTACCCAAAAACGCCACCAGCATAATTTTGCCAACATACGTTTTGGGCCATTGGTGCCGGGCCAGAAAACTGTAAACGTCTAAGCTTGTCTGAGCTTGGTCGTTACTGGCCTGATCCAATTCCAAAATCTGCGTCATCCCCTTTGCCTTTCGCGACCTGTTGCTGATGCAAGCTTAACATTGATTGCCGGTCTGAAGCTTAAGCGACTTGCCAGATTCTTTTAAAGAGATTCAAAAAATGCCCAGAACCCGCGCAAAGGGGTTCTTTAAACTTGCTGCTCGAAGATCAGGGCTGCAGCAGGTATACTGAATGCGCAACCCATGGAGCCCTGATATGACCTATAGTTTGAGCCTGAATGAAACCTCTGCTGAGCTAATCAGTGACGCTTTAGCAGATTTCCGTCTGCAAAAATATACCCTGGCTTGGCAGGATGAAAAGCAGCAAGACGTCCTGCTGTGTATTCCAGGTTCTTCAACTCGCGGGGTGAATCTAAAATACCGTGATGGCTTCAATAGCGTTCGTTTACATACCCTGGCCAGCCCAGCTGACTGGAAGCTGGCAATCAACGCGATTCTGCTTCTTGCTGAGCTGTCTGGACAAGATATCAGACTGGATCAAGAAGGCCAGCGCGTCAGTGCGCGTGAGTTTGAACAACTGGCTGATCCGGAATGGATTGCCCAGCGCTGTCATCTGGGCACAAGCCTGTGTTTAGAGATGGTCTGTGATGACCAGCAAACGGTAAGTTTACAGGGCTGGTGTGAGCCTTATCAGATTGGCCAGAATATATTAAAAACACTGGGAATTACTGCAAATTCTGAATCTGAAATAGCGTATATGCAGCTGGTTAAAAGTATGATAACCCAGCAAATGCTGCCGCAAAACGAGTCTGTTTTACGGCCTACTGCTTTAACGCTCTGCTCTCCTGATGGCCAAACAGAATTGAGTTCTGCCGCCCTGGTCTCTGAGCAAAAAATCTGGATCGACACTGACTTGATCGATATTCTGGCACTCTGGCCAGAATCCTGGCAAGAGCAGGACATAGACCCGGTCTGGATGCCAGCCAAACGCCTGCCGGAAATTTTTGCAAGTGATCATCAGCGCGTCGATGAAGTCCAGTATCTGCTTCATCCCATCTCTGAACAGCAGATGCTAAGACAGGCAGAACAACTCAAACAACTTTATCAAGCAGCTGATTCTAATCCGTTAGCTGCTGATTATCAGTTGATTGTAGGCTTTTTTGCCTCAAGGCAAAAAGAAGGCGGGCTCAGGGGCTAAGCGCGTTTGGCCATCCATTGATGACCACTGTCTGGCAAATGTTTGCGCATACTGCCACGTCTTGACCAGACATAGGTAAAGCTGCGGCCATTTAGGACAGCGCGAGCTTCTTGAGCTGTCAGCTTGCGTAAGCCATGTTCGCCATAGAGGGGGCTATAAGGATCTTCAAGATCGTGAATTTTTTCATCACCGTGCAGTTCGTAAACGGCCCCGGTACGAAAAACTGCATACAGGGCTTGAGGGTTAAGTCCCTGAAGCACCAGATCCAGATGCATGGTCACGGTTTCAGGATTAACAAAGCCAGCCACGCCAAAATGTTCTTGTACACGGCGCTGCAAAAATTGTTCTTCAATCCGCTGACATAACAGATTCACTTGATCCTGGGCAGCGGTTTTATGGGTGGCTGCAAGGGTAAACGTCAGATACACATCATTTCGTTTGAGCTCTACCTGAATCGGGTCCTGATCTGCAGGCAAATCGGGCATTTGAAACATTTGCAGGTCTTGCTGGTCGAGCAGAAATTGCGTCAACCTTTCTGAAAGGGTCCAGCCCTGTTCACGCACACGCTGAATAATGATCGTACAGTTAAAGATGCTCATTTCATGATGATAGGTTAAGCGAACATCACAAATCAATTAGAGACGTATAAAGAAATTATCAAATCAGTGGCGCTAGTCACAGCTGGGGATGGTTTGTGCGCCGATGGCGCGTTTAGAGGGAGTTTGAACACCTTCGGTGCGGTTTAAGATGTTTAGGTGGTGAATGTAAGTCACGAACAGAATCTCACGTCTCCCTCTTCCTAAACCGGGCGCAGCCCACAAACCGGCGCAGCCCCTGCGCCCCCTAAACGGCTGCAAAGCAGCCTCTCGCCCACATCTGCTTCACTGGTGTTACAATTCATGAACATTAAATCTTGAATTAATCTATTCGTAGCAGGATGGGACTTGATGAAACGCACTGCTCTCACACTCGCACTTCTTTCAGGCCTTGTTGCCACACCCGTATTTGCAGCACCCGCTGCGTCTCCTGCCGGTTCAACATTTGTTCGCTCTGCTGAAGGCATTCAGGAATACAAACTCGACAATGGTTTAAAAGTGTTGCTGGTCGAAAATCATGCTGCACCCGTTGTTTCGGTGATGATTATCTATCGCGTGGGCTCCCGTAACGAAGCGGTCGGTTACACAGGTTCTACCCACTTTCTAGAGCATATGCTGTTTAAAGGCACTCCCACTTTTAACAAAGACAAAAACACCCAGATTGCCAAAACCCTGTTGGCTGAAGGTGCCGCCTTTAATGCGACAACCTGGTTAGACCGCACGAACTATTTTGAAACCCTACCCAGCAACCAGCTGGATCTGGCGCTGCGAATTGAGTCTGACCGCATGCGCAATAGCTTTATTGCCGACAACGAGCGCAAAAACGAGATGTCAGTGGTGCGCAACGAGCTTGAGCGTGGTGAAAACAATCCTGACCGCGTGATGTTTCAGCAGCTCTTTGCCAATGCCTTTATGGCCCATCCCTATCACCATCCGACCATTGGCTGGCGCAGTGACGTTGAAGGCGTCCCGACTGAGCGCCTGAAAAAATTCTACGAAGATTTTTATTACCCCAATAACGCCACTTTAATTTTAGTCGGGGATTTTAAATCACCTGAAACCCTGGTTAAGATTGTCAAACACTTTGGCCCGATTAAAGCCTCTCCTGGCCCGATTCCTGAAATGTATACCCAAGAGCCTCCCCAGCAAGGTGAGCGTCGTTTTACCTTACGTCGTCCGGGTCAGCTTGGGATTGTCAATATGGCTTATCATGTCCCCCCGCTTGAAAACCAGGACTCTGCGGCATTAGATGTCCTGCAGGGTGTGCTCTCACAGGGCGTCAGCAGCCGTTTACATCAGGCACTGGTCGAAAAAGGCCTGGCGGTTTCTGCTTATGCAGCCGGTTATCAGCTACGGGATCCGGGTCTGTTTGTGCTGTCAGCCAAGCTGGCGTCTGGTGTTGATCACACCAAAGCAGAAGGCGTCATGCTACAGGCACTTGAAGAACTCAAAAAAACACCGCCGAGCGCGGCTGAAATCGACAAAGTCAAAAATCAGATTCTGGCTGATTTTACGTTTAGTACACACGGCACTAGTGAGTTAGCCAGCAGCCTGAGTGAATACGAAGCCAGCGCAGACTGGCGCTATCTGCTGACTTACCCCAGCCGGGTTAAAGCGGTCACGGCTGCTGATATCCAGCGCGTGGCCAATACGTATTTTCAGACTCAAAACCGCACTGTCGGCTGGTTTATTCCCGATAAAGCCAATGAAATTGATGTCAATGTCCGCAATCTGGACTACAATTCACTGCCAACGACTCAGGCTACCAGCAGCGGTACTGGCTTAGCCCCCTTGCAGCGCCTGAGCTTTGGTCGCAATGGCCGTTTATTAGTCCAGGAAAATCACCTGGACAAAACCGTTGCGATTCGCGCTAACGTCATGGCGGGCAGCATTAATGATCCGGCAGGTAAAGCTGGTGTCGCCGCTTTGACAGCCAGCATGCTGGATCGCGGCACCAAAAAACAGAACAAGCTGGCGCTGTCTCAAAAGCTGGAGTCGATGGGTTCTGAACTGAATTTTTCGGCCAGTCTGGAGCGTGCTGATATTTCGGGTCGCAGCCTGAGCCAGAATCTGGACGCTACTTTAAAGCTGCTTTACGAAATGCTGCGTGAACCGGCTTTTGATGCCGCTGAATTTGACAAGCTCAAAAAACAGCGGATCGACCAGCTTAAACAGACCCTGGATAATACAGATGTTTTAGCTGGCGAAGAGCTGAATCGTGCCTTATTCCCGGCTGGGCACCCCCTGGCTTTGAGCACAGCTGAAAAACTCAAACAGCTTGAAGGCATTACCCTTGAGGACGTTAAAAAGTTCTATGCGGCTCACTGGGGCAGCAATGAAATGATTTTGACGGTGGTCGGTGATGTGCAGACGGCTCAAGTGGCAAGTTCTGTTCAAGCTGGCTTAAAAGACTGGAAATCAGATAACTCAGCAAGCGTCAATGTGGCGGATGCGGTTGTTCAGTCG
>CAJYHH010000608.1 GCA_913773825.1 Candidatus Sericytochromatia bacterium
AATTGGGATCGTCAGGGGCAAAATCACAGCCTTCACCGGGTAAAAGGTTAAGCATCAAGCCCGCCCGCGCGGGCAAAACCTGGCCTGAGACTTTAAAGCCGTCTGTGCCGCTGGTAGGCGGGTAACGTCTGGCCAGCGGCATGCCGGGTTCAACCAGATTAAGCTGATCCCGAGTTAAGGGCGTACAGAGGATTTCCAGCCAGCTATCACGACCGTTTTCGGGCGGCTGCCCGCGCGCAATTTCTAGCATCTGGGATTCACCGAGACTTAAAATCTGCTCAATGTTTTCTTCGATTAAGCCCCGTTTGACGCCTGAATGTGAAAGCCTTTCGATAAAACGCTCGCGTGAAATCTGCTCTTGATGATAAGCCGGTGAAACACTCACACTGGCCGACATGCGATCAGGGCTGACAATTACTTTTAAATCAAACTCCACCCGATAGGCGATCCGGCGAATAATCACGCGGTTAAGCCGACTCCAAGGCAAACGCACCAGCTCTTCTAAGACCGCTTGCTCAAGCTGATACTCAAACGAAGAAAAGCCCGTTTCAATTAAAGCATCCAGAATAACTTCAGCACTTAACTGTCCTTGAATGACTTCACGTGGGTTGACCGTGACATAAATATAGCCACCGTCGTCAGAATAACGAACCTGGACTGGATTTAGCATAGGCAGCGTAGCTGCCGGTTTTGAGTTTTGGGTTTTGAGTTTTGGGTTTTAAGACGTAGGACATTTGGGAGCAGCGGAAAGGGTAGGTTATGGGTGGCGCTAAGAGCTAAGACAAACTTCAGCAGTGGGCTAATCTCTTTTGTATTTAAACTCATAACCCTCTTCACAATGTCCCCATTGTAACTTGCAGGCCGTTGTCAGTGGGTTCGAGGTAAAAGCGGCAGGCGGGCAGATCTTCTTCGATGGCGCGGGGAATTTCGGCTAGACGCAGCTTAATGCCAGCGTGAATCACGTCATGCACGACTAATTCACAGTGATAACGAGAGCGATTAAGATGTTCGCGAATTTCGTTGACCTGGTCAGAAAGATGATTGACTGTGTCTAAAAGCTCACCACGGCGCATTTCCAGCTCACTCAGGGAAGTCGCTTTATCTGCAGCACGGGTGCGAATATAAATAATCGATTTAACGACCTGCTCAAGTTCTGATTTATAGTAGCGCAGGTTATGGTCAATATCCCGGAGTTTTTGACGTAAATACGGGTCTTCTCCTAAGGCAATTTTGGTTGCAGTAGATGAGTTAGAGCCAATGATTCTGGCCGTAATCCGTTTACCAGCCCAGATTTCGCCCCCGTTTAACTGACCTTTGCCGCCGTTAACACCGGCAAATACCTGGCCCAGCACACGGGTCTGACAGTGAAACATACCGTCAAAAACGCTTAAATCCCCTAAACAGTCAATTTCACAGGACTGAATATACGTCACTTGAATATTGGCGCCAGCTGACAATCTGCCGCGTTCACGGCCAAACATTGAGCCATAAATCATAATGCTGTTTTCAGACTCTAAAACCGCGTCTTCAACTGAGCCATGCACAATGATGTCACCGGTTGCGCGAACCTGAAAGCCGTCCTGGACGGAACCTTTGACCACAACTGAGCCCTTAAAATTGATATGACCACTGTTATAGTCGACTTCTTCAAGCGTTAGAATATCGTCAACGCGCACCGTGCGACTCTGACGAATCGGGCGGCCGTCCCGGCTGGCGATTAAGAGATTAGGGTCTGAGGGGCAATATTTTGAACCAATGCTCTCTAAAAGCTGATAATCTCGCCCGTCTTGAGCGGGAATCAGTTCGTCGTTAACCCCGCGCCCCATCTGGCCTGGCGTAGGCGGGTGACGCCGCATTAAAGGATCGTTTTCAGCGACTGAAATAACCGTACTACGCGCCCGAAAATCGACTTTTTCGTCCTGGCCCTGGTTTTGTTGCTGGGCTTCAGGCCGTTCATCAGTCTGAAGATATTCAAACCAGGCGCTTTTACCGTTAACAGGCGGCTCACCTTCTGCTACTAAAGTCTTTTCAAGTGAGCCTTTTTCAACTGCCTGCTGGAGAACTTCAGGTTTGATTCCGTAGACGACTCCTTGTTCTCGCAGCTTTTGTTCGAGCTCCATCATGGTCGGGGCCGGATAACCCATGCTGGGAATGACTGTTAGCCAGGCTTTAAGCAAATCGCTGGTGATATGGACGTGAATTTCACTGGGACGACGGCGAGCAATCGTGACTTGACGGGGCTGACGACCCAGACGGGCCTGGCTGACCAGTAAAAACTCCAGGGCTTTGGTGTCCACATCATAGGAGCTATAGCCGCCATCATGCAGGGCGTCATAAATCAAGTCAGCAGTTAAAGGCTCCGTACTGACTTCCGGATCCCAATGGAGCACCAGCTCCTGCTCACCTGAGCGGCTGAAAGATAGACCTGTTGGCCCGCTTGAATAATTCATGGTCAGAGACGCTTGACTCACCCGCTACGCAGTTTGGATCCCGTTGTCTTCTTTATACCGTATTTTGTCCCCTTGAGAAAGCACCAGCGTCACGAGCCCAGCCTATCCGCGCAGGACACAGAAATCTTTAAAAACGCCAGAAAAAGCGACAAAGTAGCCAGCAAAAAATTTGGCGCTTCACGTCACTTTTTCAAGCCTGGCCACATGTTAAACTTAAGTTAGCCCTCTCAAGTTAATCACAACATCTGAATACCACAGATAAACCCTCTTACAAATTTTTTCATAAATTAGGTGCGCGTACGGGATGATTCAGGAAACAGAAACTCGCTTCGAGATTGACGACTTTCTTAATATTCTTAAACAACGTCGTATGAGCGTTCATACGCTCACCGCTTACTCCTCTGACTTACGTTTAGTTGAAGAATTTATTCAAAAGCCCCTGATCGACGCCCGCGAGCGTGAATTATTCCGATATATGGCGAGTCTGGACCATCTTAAAGCCAGTACAGTCAGAAGACGCCTGATTGCCATTAAACGCTTTTATGATTTTGCGGAGCGCCAGGGACATATTAAAGAAGATCCTGCGGGTAACTTATCAGCACCCGGCTTGCCCCGCCGTCTGCCTAAATATCTTTCCGACAAAGATGTCCGCCGTTTATTAGATTCGCTGCCTGAACAAACTATAGAAGACATCCGCAATATGTCGATTATTAAACTGCTTTACTTTACCGGCATGCGTATCGGTGAAGTTCACCAGCTGAATCTCGAACATGTGCAGTGGGACAATCGCCAATTATTGGTCCGTGGCAAAGGCGATAAAGAGCGCCTGATTCCTTTAAGCCAAAAACTTGTAGAAGTGCTTGAAGCATGGGTTAAAGTACGTGAGTCTTTGCCCTTTGTAAAAAGCGAAGCCTTATTTATTACCCTGGGCCGCAATCATCGCGGAGAGCGGATTTGTTATGGCGCGATGCGCCAAATTGTTAAAGGGATTTTAAAAGATGCAGGC
>CAJYHH010000609.1 GCA_913773825.1 Candidatus Sericytochromatia bacterium
GCTTTAAGTGCCGAACTAGCTACCAAAGTGATGATCAACCTGTATTTGTCCTCACCGGGGATTGCAGGCTTTCCGGCTCATTATGACACCCATGATTTTTTTATTCTGCAAATTGCCGGCCATAAACGCTGGGATATTTACCCGGCAAGCATGTATCAACCTTTATTATTGCCACCCCTTTTAGATCCCAAACATCCTGGCGTTCAGGCACCCGCACCCGAAAATCGTTTACAGAGCCTTAAAATGTCACCAGGTGACGTGCTCTATGTGCCCAAAGGCTTTTGGCATGAGGCCTTAGCGGTTGATGAGCCGTCTTTACATTTAACGGTTGGAGTCTATGCCAGCACAGGGGTCGATTTGATGAATTATTTGCTGACCGAAGTGATGGAGCGCCCGGTGTTTAGAGCCCCCATGCCTTTAAGCCAGCAGACTGATTTACCCAAACGGGCTGAGCAGGCCTCCCCCTGGCAAGGGCATGTCCAGACCCTTAAACAGGATCTGATCAACTTACTGGACGATCCGGGTTTACTGCTGCGCTTTCATCAATCTAATATAAGTAGTTTTGACCGCCGCACAGCCTTTCAGTTTCCCTGGATGTTTGCACGTTCACACGCTGATCTGGCCCAAGTCAGTGAGTATCAGGTCGCCCAGGTGCCGTATTTATTGACCGTGTTCCCACAAGGGTATGTTGAGCTAGTCTATGCCAAACAGCGCATGAAGTTTGCCGCAGTCGCTCAGCCTTTGCTCGATTATATGCTCAGCTGTGTAGGTTTTACGCGTGATGAGTTACAAGCGCGTTTTCCTGAATTTGCCTGGTCAGACATACTGGACGTGCTGCTGCCCCTGGTTCAGGACGGTCTCTTGCTGCCTGCTCAAGCCCAGAAAGCTGAAGAAGCTTAAAAAATCAGCCAAACGTTACGCCCGTGAGGGTTTCAGAAACTTGCCAGAGTTTAGCTGAAGCAGCGGCATCTAAAGCCTGAGCAGGAATTTTAGCGATCGCCGGGTAGCCCCTGATTTCGCTGAGTTTGTTGGGGCCATAATACTTTCCGCCTTTAGCCTCAGGTGAAGTGGCAGCGTACAGGGTCGGTAAAGCACCCTGATCAGCTGGCTGAAACAAAAACCAAAGGTATTTACGCGCTAAGCCCCCCATACTTTTAGTGCCGGAACCGTTAGGCAATAAATCAGTCCGCGACACTCCCGGATGAGCGCCCAGACTGCTTATGCCCCAACCAGCCTGATCACTTTTACGCTGGAGTTCAAGTGCAAACATCAAACAAGCCAGCTTAGACTGTCCATAGACTTTCATCGGCTTATACTCACGCTCAGCCTGTAAATCATTAAACTCAATGACTCCCTCACGGGCTGCCACACTCGAGAGGGTAATCACACGAGCGTGTTGGGCTTTTTTGAGCAGGGGCAATAAATGAGCGGTTAAGGCAAAATGGCCCAGATAATTGGTGCCAAACTGGAGTTCAAAGTGATCGGCTGTGGTCTGGCGATCAGGCGGAGCCATCACCGCTGCGTTATTAATCAGCACATCCAAATGGCTGAGCTGACTGTTTAGCCGGGTGCCAAAGTCTGAAACAGATTTTAGACTCGACAAATCCAGCTGTTCAAATCTGACTTTGGCGTTAGGAGTCTGCTGCAGGACTTTGGCGACAGCTGCCTGGCCTTTGGCTGGATTACGACCCGCAATAATCACTTCCGTACCGGCTTTGGCCAAAGCGATGGCGTCTTCTAAACCCAGGCCACCGGTTCCGGTAATCACTGCAATTTTGCCACGCTGAGAAGGAATATCCGCCGTTGTCCAGTTAGTCATAAGCTTGTTTTTGATCCTTAAAAGTGATAAGATTTAAATATATTTGCACTGAGTGCAAAATTTAATTTCAAAATCCAGAATAATGCACTGAGTGCAAAAATGCAAGAGATTTCAAAAAAAGCTCAAAAAAAAGCTTCTGGACAGTCCCATCCAGATAAACCTCAAAAAGAAGGGCTGCGTGAGCGTAAACAGCGCGAGACCCGTCAGCTGATTGCCCAAACCGCTTTAAACTTGTTTTTGCAGCAAGGCTATGACAACACAACTTTAGATACCATTGCTGAAGCAGCGGGGATTTCACGCCGCACGTTTTTTGCGTATTACAAATCCAAAGACGATATTATTCTGGCCTGGCAGACAACGTCCTGGCAGGAGATGCTGGATGAACTCCGCCAGGTTTCAGCCCTGCTCACACCGCTAAACGCCGTACGCCAGATTATGGTTGCACACGCTACGCGCTATCAGTCGCAAAATATGAAAGCCCTTGATCAGGTGATGCTGGCCAGCGAAACCTTGATTTCGCGCAAGCAGGCAGCTTATGCGATCCAGGAAGCCGCGCTCTTTGAGACGCTTTGTGAAATCTGGCCCGAGCAAGCTCAGTCCAGTTTACGGATTGTCGCGATGTTGTCTGTGGGCGCAATGCGTCTGGCCTTAGAGGCCTGGCGCCGTGACATGGATACGCAAACGGTAGCAGCTTGTCTGGATGAGACTTTTGCCCAGATTCAGTCAGAAATTTAACAGCCCGCTAAATTTGCTATAAAAACCAAAGCGAAGCCTGAATTGGCAAGGTTTGTCAGAGACTGGCGCGTAATGCTAAGATTAAAATGAGATGAAGACAATCTATAAACATTCTGCTGCCTGAGCTTTCGGCCTTTTTTCTGTATAAACGCCGTGGCCGTCATTTTTCAGCAGAGCGATTCTGATACCCATAGACTAGGATCACTATGACGCAACCCGATTTCCAAGAGCCTCTTAATCCCGAAACCAACAGCTCTGATACTTTTGAGCTGGCACATGAGGCCCAGACCGCAGCCCCTGAAACTTTTGAAGCTGCGCCCGAGCTTACTGAAAGCTCAACCCCTGCCGAAGATCTTGACCAGACTGACAGCATCGACACCCCGGAGCCTGCAGCAGCAGTCAAAACCCAAACTGAACCGCTCAGTCAAGCAGCCCCTGAGCCAAACTCTGAAAGCGCTAAAACGCCTGATGTCAGTTCTGAAGCGGAATCTGCTGCAATCGAATCTGAATCCACTGTGCCAGCAGCTCAGACAACTGAAGCCCT
>CAJYHH010000610.1 GCA_913773825.1 Candidatus Sericytochromatia bacterium
CTCATTGATACCGCGCACAATAAACCACTCATCGCGCAGCACCTGAACCCGAATCCGCTCCATTTTGTATTTCTGGATTTTGACCTGTTCAGGCGTGAGCGGCTGCTGATCGTTAAACGGAAACTGAGCGAGCTTAAGTGATGTCTCTGCAGCCTGAGCAGAATCAGCCTGAGCAGCCTGAGCAGCCAGAGCCGGGCCAGCGCTGAATCCAGCCGTCAGACTCAGGCTCAGCAGCAAGGGCAGAGCTTTTTTTTGAAGGGCGCCTAAAGCGCTCTGAATGCGCATCAGCTAGCCACCGCAGCCATGTTCTGGCGCAAATAAGCTTCAATAAAGCCGTCAATATCACCGTCCATCACAGCCGTGACGTTGGTCATTTCAAAGCTGGTGCGATGATCTTTGACCAGTTTATAAGGGTGGAAGACATACGAACGAATCTGAGAACCCATACTGGCCAAGGTTGGACCGCCTTTAATATCCGCGAGTTTTTGCTCATGGGCCTGGCGTTCGAGTTCATAGAGCTTGGCGCGCAGGAGCTTCATCGCGGTTTCTTTGTTCATCAGCTGTGAGCGCTCCTGCTGACAGGCCACCGCAATCCCGGTTGGTAAGTGGGTGACGCGCACAGCGGTTTCAACTTTATTGACGTTCTGGCCACCTGCGCCACCGGAGCGAAACGTATCGATCTTTAAATCTTTTTCGTCGATATTGACTTCAATCCGGTCGTCAATTTCAGGCATCACTTCAAGGGAAGCAAACGAAGTCTGGCGTTTACCGTTAGAATTAAACGGCGAAATTCTGACCAGACGATGCGTGCCTTTTTCAGCACTTAACAGACCATAGGCGTAAGGGCCTGTGACAATCATTGTGGCTGATTTAATTCCGGCTTCGTCCCCTGGTGAGACAGAAACCACGTCAATTTTAAAGCTGCGTCGCTCACACCAGCGGGTGTACATACGCAAAAGCATTTCAGCCCAGTCCTGAGCGTCTGTCCCGCCTTCACCACCACTAATAGTCACAATCGCAGCGGCTTTATCGTATTCACCCGACAACATGCGCTGAACTTCCCAGGAGTCAATTTGTTTCTCCATGGTCTCTAAGCTGCTGTCGAGGTCGACTAAAACGCTCTGATCATTTTCTTCACGCGCCATCTCCAGCATTTCGCCCGTATCGTTAACGGTGCTTTCCCAACTGGCGAGCATATCGCGTTCAGACTGCAGGGCAGTCAGTTCCTGACTGAGCTGGGCGGCTTTATCAGGCTGATTCCAAAAGTCGGGCTGCTGGCTCTGGACTTCTAAACTTTCGATCCGAAGGGTCAGATCCGTCAGGTCAAAGTGACCTCCGGATGCTGTGATAGCGCTCTTTAAGCGCGTCGAGACGTTCGGCGACAGTGTGGAATTCCATAGGCGTCCTTCTTTCAGTATGCTGACGTAAATCTGGAGTTCATTATAGCGAATGGGGGGAAAGGGGTAGTAGGTGGTAGATAGTAGGTAGTAGTTGGGGAAAAGACAGGGAATTTCTTGTATCCCTACCTACTCCCTACCACCTACTACCTACCCGCCTTAGCGGCAGGCTTGCCAGTGGGTTTAGGTGTCGCTTTGGGCAAAGACTGCTTCATGTCCTGCTTATCACCGGATTTAAGCCAATAATTGAGAATCGCCGGGCCTGCAGTGGTCTGTACAAAGCTGGTGGCCGGCTGCAGCGCGGAGACCATCATTGAAGACTTTAAAGTTTGTTGTAAGGGCGGGACTTGCTGTAAAAACGGCAAAGACTGAATCGCGGCTAAAGGCAAGAGAATCAGCAGGGCTGAGACAAACAAGCCAAAAGCTGCACCCCCGGCGCGGTCGACTAAAGCGAGCGGCGTCATATTAACGACTTTAGAGGCAATCATACCCACAGCTGAAATCACAACAAAGATCAAGGTCCAGGTCAAAAACGTGCCTAAAGGCAAAGCTAAGGCTTCTGGTAATTGAAAGGTTGCGCCCACAATCGCTGAAATAGGCCCTTTTAAAACCGGCGTGAGTAAATAAGCCAGAATCAAAGCCACTAAATTAATCAGTGAGCGCAAAAAACCTGAAAACAAGCCTGTAACAACGTTATAACCAACAATGGCAATAATTAACCAATCTAACCAGATCATCGTGGGGGCAACCTCAACAGGGTATCAGCCAATTCAATCATAATCGCTTTGTCATCAAACAAAGGCTCACTCAGGGTTTTGACCTGCTCGCGCATCCGGCTCTGCCAGTCTTTATCACGGGCTAAACGCAGAGCCAGATCGGTAAACTCTTCAGGTGTATTGGCGACTAAATCTAAAAAGTCCATTTGTTTATACAGCCCATAAGTGGTCCGGCTGCGCAAAAAGCTGCCCGGCAGGGTAATCATCGGCACGCCTAATCCAAACGCCTGATAGGCCACGTTACCGGCTGTAAAGTGCAGGGTGTCTAAGACCGCGTCAGCTTGAATCAGCAGGCTATAAAAGCGCTCCTGGTCCATCCAGGGCACAAAGTGAATCCGGTCCAGCCAGGGCTTTAAGGTGCGCTCAAAGCGCATCCAGAGCTTATCCTGCCATTGATGAGTCGAGGGCTGAATCATCACAATCCGGGCTTTTTCGTCTTTTTGCAAAATTCGGGCAAAGAGCGCATCGTGATTGGGATGAATTTTAAATAAAGTCCCTGGCACTAAATACAGATTAGCGCTCTGAAGCTCAGGCGGCAGGCCCAGTTCAGCGCGACTCAAAACTTGGGCCGGGTAGCGCGGCTTGCTAAAGTAAAAGGGGCTACGCGGCATCTGCACTAAAGTTTCAGTATAGTGCTCCTGAGCGTTTTCCAGTTCACAATGAGCATCTGTCACAAAATAATCAACGGTTTCAACGCCGCTGGTTGAAGGATGGCCAAAAAGCTGAACCTGTAAAGGCGCTAAACGGCCGTGGGCCAGAAAATAAGTCAGCGGATCCAGGCCAATTTCAGGGAATAACAAAACATCCAGATCAGCTGAGATAATTTTATCTGCCAGACGCGGCAATTGCTGATCAACCGGCAACACCTGCCAGTGCGTACTGGCCTGGAGCTCCATTGTGACATGATCGACTTTACGCATCCCGAGTGCAAAGGTATACACTTCATGGCCGCGGCGCAGCAGCTCTCGCACCAGCTCCAGATAATCCCCTGCAATTGAATGATCAAAGAAAAAAGCCGAGACAATCCCAAATTTGCGCTTATGCTCACGGGGATTAACGCGCGCTGTGGCCGGTAAAGCAAACAGTTTACGCCAAAGCTGAGACATCCGCTCTAACAGCCGTTTATTGTCAATGCCCTGATAAGCCAGCAAAAAAGCGGGAGAATACATACTCAGGGTCTGGATCGAACGCGGCAGTTTTTCACGCTTGACCATCTCATGCAGATGTTCCAGATTTTGCACAAAGCGCGCTCGCCATTCCATCACTTCTTCAGGAGTCTGATACACCATCGGCAGCAAGAGTGCGGCCCGGACCTGTAAAAGCCACTGATCGGGCTTAATATCCAGGGCCTGGCGATAATAATCCAGCGCCATCTGCATATCACATTCACGCTCAGCGCACTGGGCAAGTTTGACATACAGATCAAAGCGATCCACTTTGCCCACTAAGGCACAGCGGTAAAAAGGTCTCGCCATATAAGGCTGACCGCGATGCATAAAATGATCACCCAAAGCAATCATTTCACGAGAGAACTCAGGATGCAGACGCAGAGCCATTTCAAAGCTCTGAATCGCCTGCTCTAAATCCACATCTTCTAGTAACCAGGCCATGCCCAGATTCAAATAATAAGCCGCACGTTCAGGCTTATATTCAACCGCTTTAGCCAAGGCTGGACGGGCTAAGTCAGCCTGATTACCAAAATAATGAAGCAGCCCCAGACTGTTCCAGTAGCGGGATGCTTGAGGGTCAATTTCAAGCGCCTGTTCATAGGCTTCCTGAGCTTGAGGGTAACGCTCTAATTGCTGAAACAGACGGCCCAGCTGGTGCCAGGCGTCAGCCAGATCGGGCTTGAGCTTCAGCGCATCGCGATAATAATTTAATGCAAATTCCAGCTGGCCAGTTTCATGAAACAAACAGCCAAGCTCAAAATGAATGCCAGGGTCTTGAGGATGAATGGGTAAAGCCCGGGCCAGCAAGTCGCGGGCCTCGTCAAGTTCACCCTGATCCCGCTCAAGTCGGGCCAAAGCGCTAATCGCGTCAGTACGCGTCGAATCCAGCTGATAAACACCTTTGAGCGCCTCACGGGCCTCTGGCAACTGGCCGGCAGCAGCAAAGGCCAGCCCCTGTTCGTATAAAATCGAAGCTTCATCTTGCATGGCTGAATTATACAGGGTGGTGGGGGGTGAGTGCAGGATTAAGCTGACAAGGTCGGCGTTTTGAGTTATGAGTTTTGAGTAGTGAGTTTAAAGGCACAAGAAAAATCCCAGCTCAACCCCATGCTGCGTCTTTAAATCTTTCTCTTGAGTCTTTGTCTTTAAACCCACCCCACCGCGAAGCTTCGCATCGCTCCGTGCTATCATTCCTGCGATTCTCTGCTTGCAAAGGTGATCTCAATGTTCAAATCCCTGCAAACCCGCGCGCTGATTCTCAGTCTGACTCTTATAACCCTGCTGACCCTGCCAGGACAAGGACTAAACCCTTCAGCTGCCCAGGCTGAAACTTCAACAGCTACTGTGCAAAAACGCCCGCTTCGAGTACTGATGATCATCAACGAAGGCTTTATGGCCCCTGAATATTATCTGCCGCGCCAGCTGTTTGATCAGGCTGGCTTTAGCGTCACCGTTGCGGGCAAAACAACCGGCCCCATGGCACCCGACAAGCGCAATACCGAGTCTGGCCCTGTCAATGTTGACATCAGCTTTGATCAGGTCAAGCTCAGTGATTATGACGCCATTACCTTTGCCGGTGGCAACGGTGCCTGGACTGATTATTTTCCCAGCGACGCCGTGCATAAATTGCTGATTGAAGCCCTGAACCAGAATATGATTACCGGCATGATTTGCGCCTCAACCGGTTTACTCGGAATCGCCGGCAACTATAACGGCACAGGTACCCCGATTGCCAAAGGGCGAAGGGTAACGGGCTACTACCGAGTTGAGAGTCTGCTGCGTGAACTCGGCGAAGTCCAGTATGAAGCCGGTGATCTCAAACTGCCGCATGTGGTCATAGATGGCAATCTGATTACGGGTCGCGACCCGATGTCTTCTCAAGCTTTTGGCGAAGCGGTGGTCAAAGCATTAAACGCGAGGTTTGCTAAATGAGCACATCATCAAATCCAACTACAGGGCCAACTACAGGGCCAAC
>CAJYHH010000611.1 GCA_913773825.1 Candidatus Sericytochromatia bacterium
TATCATATGGTTCAGCAGGGCTGGCCTGATCACAAGCGTTATCATCTCAGCCTGACAGGGCCTGACACTGGGTCTGACACTGGGCCTGAAAAAACCTGAGCCCCTCAGCCAAATTAGTCAAAGACGGGTTTATGCTCCAGGCAGTATTCAATAAAGCGCTGTAAAGGCGGGGCCACAAACCGCTGAGCGGGATAGACAAAGCGCAGCGGCAGACTGGCCCAGCTCCATTCAGGTAAAACCCTGACCAGCTGGCCAGATACAACATCTGCCTGGGCCATATAATCTGGCATCACCCCAATCCCCATCCCCAGAAGTAAAAACGCTTTAATGCTCTCATAGTCATCTGCCATCACGCGCCCCGGTAAAGGGGCAACATTGACCTGCGTCTGGCCCTTATGCAGAGTCAGTTTATCGGCCAGAACCTGATGGCCCAACAAGGGATGGTGCTTGAGCTCAGCAGGTGTATGAGGCGTGCCGTTAAGAGCCAGATACTCCGGTGAAGCCCAAAGGGACAAGCGCATCTCCATAAACTTTCGCGCTTTTAAACTGGAGTCACGCTGATCGCCAAAACGCAGGCCTAGATCAATCCCTTCAGCTAAAAAGTCCACTAAACGATAGGTCACCGTCAGCTCAATCTGAAGTTTAGGGTAGAGACTTAAAAAACCGCTAATCAGCGGCGGCAGAATTTTGCTGGCAATATCCTGAGTGGCCGTTACGCGCAGTAAGCCACTGGGCTCGCCCTTTAAAGCAGCTAACTCCTGAGCCGCTGTATCGAGTTCACTTAAGGCTGAAGCACAGCGCTTAAAATAAGCTTCACCCGCCTCGGTTACATGCAGCTTGCGAGTGGTGCGCTGAATCAACGTCATCCCTAAGCGCTTTTCAAGCGCGGCGAGCTGGCCACTGGCCGTGGTGATCGGCATATCCAGTGCCCGGGCAGCGGCACTAATGCTGCCCAACTTAACGACTTTTACAAAGACTTCGATCCCAGCTAAATTCAGGCTCACTTAATTCTCCGGTTTTTCGGAAAGACTCTCCCGATTTTACCAGCTAATCATCTGTAACTAAATTCATTACAATAAGAGCATCACTTAAAACAAAGCCCAAGGAGATTTTAAAATGAGCAAAAAAACCTTACTCGTTACCGGTGCCAGCGGACAACTCGGTCGTCTGGTGCTTGATGAGCTTTTAACCCAAACAGATGCCGCTCAGATTATCGCCACCACCCGCAACCCCGAAAGCCTGGCTGACTATGCCGCAAAAGGCGTCAATGTCCGGTTTGCAGACTTTGATCAGCCTGAGAGCCTGGCTGCTGCTTTTGCTGGCGCCACTCGTCTGCTACTGATTAGCACAGATGCTGTAGGGGCTCGCGTTGAATCCCATCGCCGTGCTATTGAAGCAGCCACTGCAGCAGGAGTCAAACACGTCATTTATACGTCCTGGCCCCAGGCTGAGCAGTCGCCTGCTTTAGTCGCGCCAGATCACGCCGCTACTGAAAAAATCATTCATGATAGTGGCCTAGGCTACACCATTTTGCGCAATAACCTCTACACCGAAAACCTGATTGGCAGCTTAAAAGGCGCGCTGGCAAGTGGTGTCCTGGCCAATGCCTCAGGTGGCGGTCAAGCCGCTTATGTGACCCGTCTGGACTGTGCTCGCGCAGCTGCTGGCGCCCTGCTGTTAGACTCACTGGAAAACCGCACCCTGGATGTCTCTGGCCCCGAGGCTTATAGCAATGCTGACGTTGCACGGATTGCCAGTGAATTACTCGGCAAACAGATTCAGTCTTTAGATCTTGACGATGCAGCCTATAAACAAGCGCTCACTGGTGCAGGCCTGCCTGAATTTGTCGCCGATCTGCTGCTCAGCTTTGAGCAGGCGATCCGTCAGGGAGACGCTGCCAATGTCTCAACTGCGGTCCAAGATCTAAGCAGCCAAACCCCAATTGATCTGCCTGATTTTCTTAAAGCCCATCTGGCTGAGATTCAAAACTAAGAAGTTACAGAAGCTCTCTAGCTTCTATTTAGACCCCGCTGCGAGAAGCTACACCGGCTCTTAAAGCGGGGCTTTGTTTTAGCGTCAGCTGGTCTAAAACTCTGACTGTGCGGCAAAGTAACATCACGCTTAAACTGACTTGAAGAGCAAGGGATTGATGGATATCAGCCTGGCCTGACAGAGTATCCAATAAAGCTTCAATTTCTTGTCTGACATCAACCTGATCGGCATCTGCCCGCGCCAAAGC
>CAJYHH010000612.1 GCA_913773825.1 Candidatus Sericytochromatia bacterium
TCGCATAGCTTCAAAACGGTCCATCCTCTTAAGTCTCCTTGATTGTTGTAAATTAACGAACAGTTTATTCATATATTAGTTATTTATCTATTTATTTAAACAGTATAAGCTCTAGATAAGACAGACATCAGCAGATGTCACACACAATCAAGAGGTAAAATCATGCCAATTGCACTGATTACCGGCGGTAGCCGCGGACTGGGTAAAAATACAGCGCTTAAGCTCGGAGAAAAAGGCGTAGACGTCCTGCTGACTTATCGCAGCGAAGCTGAAGAAGCCCAAAAAGTGGTTAAAAGATTAGAAGATATGGGCCGTAAAGCTCTGGCTTTACGCTTAGATGTAGCTGAAGTCTCTAAGCAGGCAGACTTTGTTACTGAGGTCAAAGATGCTTTAAAGCATCATTTTGAAAGCGAACAGTTTGATTATTTTGTAAATAACGCTGGTATTGGCCTGTATAGCCAGCTAGCTGAGACAACGGAAGAGCAGTTTGACCAATTGATGAATATTCATCTTAAAGGACCGTTTTTTCTGACTCAGAAGCTGCTGCCTTTCATTGCTGACGGCGGGAGAATCGTTAATCTTTCTACTGGCCTGACCCGCTTTGCTTATGCTGGTTATGGGGCCTATGCCGCGATGAAAGGTGCCGTTGAAGTGTTGACCCGGTATCAGGCCAAAGAATTTGGCGCGCGTGGGATTGCGGTAAATACCGTCGCGCCTGGCGCAATTGAAACTGATTTTGGCGGCGGTAGCGTTCGCGATAACGCCAGTCTCAATCAAATGATTGCCTCTCAGACCAGCCTGGGTCGTGTGGGCTTACCCGACGATATTGGCGGCGTGATTGCAGGCTTATTATCTGAAGATAATCGCTGGGTCAATGCCCAACGAATTGAGGTCTCAGGCGGCATTCACATTTAGCTTTTTCTCAGCTCAAGTACTCAACAAGTACTCAACAAGTACTCAACTAGCGATTGAAGTTTAAATTCCGAAGAGGATGGCTTAGTAAACTAGCCATTCTCTTTTTGGTCATCAGATTTTGTCATGGGATAATTCAGTAAAAACTAGGAAATCTTATGAAACTCAGCCTAGATAGCGTTTTAGATTGGATCATCTGGCAGGATCCATCTGCATCAGGACCTGAACAGCAGTCTCAAGCTGACAGACTCAGGCAAAAAGCCGTAGACGATCCTGAGCTCCTGAATTTACGTTTATTAGCCCGTAATCCAGCTGGTAAGATAATTGCCAGCTTAAGCCTGCACCGCTTTCAGCCAGGTGTGTTGAGTTTTGCCAATCCTCGCGCTTTACCAGATGTCTCAGCCAGCGTTGTGCT
>CAJYHH010000613.1 GCA_913773825.1 Candidatus Sericytochromatia bacterium
ACAAAGTGTGTCCAGGGGGCTTCAGGCGTCATCATTTAGATTTTTGTTACAGCTGCTTTAGTGCTGGCCGGCGGGGGCATCCAGATGAGCGGCGGCTTCTTCATAACTCTGATGGAAGAAACGCTCACGAGCCGGGAAGCGATCATGCGGCACAATCTGAATATTGACTGGTGCGGGCACTTTTTGAGCCAGGTCGCTGACCACCGCTGAGACTAAACGGGTGCCGTTCGCCAAAAAGGGCAGGTTGATGGTCTCAAAGGTATCGGTGCGGCGATGGTAGTGAGGGGTGGTGTCGTTGGCCGTGTATTCTTCAGACAGACACAGTGAGTGAAAGCCCTGATTGTGGAAAGCCACATGGTCAGACTGGCCCGTATTGGTACGGGTTAAAGGCAGCTTCAGGCCATGAGTCTGGTTGACCATTTTATAGTAGTCCCAGAGGATGCCGTCAGGACGGGCGAGCTCAATTGCGCCATCCCCGTCACCATCCCAGCCGAGCATGTCGATTGAATGAACGCTTGAGATCTTCATGCCCTGCTTTTTAAATTCTTTAGCCAGATAGGTACTGCCGACCAAGCCGAGTTCTTCTTCGTCAAACCAGGCAAAGATGATATTGACCTTACGGCCCTGTAGCTGTGGCATGATCGAGGCAATTTCAAGCACCGCAGTTGAGCCTGAACCGTTATCGTCACCCCCGGCGTTGCTGACAGAATCCATATGGGCGCCAACCAAGACGTATTCATCGGTCGGCTCATCAGCCATCAGGCGAGTAAAGACATTGATGCCGTTTTTGCGATACTCATGCAGCTCAACTTTATAACCGAGGTTTTCCAGTGTGCCGCTGATAAACTGCCGAGTCAGAGCGCGACCTTTAACGGTGCCGCGCTCAGGAATCACGGTATTGGGAATAAAGGCGACTTTGCCAGTCAGAGCGGCCAGATAGCCTTCCATCCGTTTAACATCAACCAGTTGCTCCACGCGGTTGGCTACTTTACGCTGAGCCGGACGCAGAGCGTTCTGGCTGCTGAGATTATTCTGAGCCTGCAGACGATTCTGGTTATTGGGGCTTAAAGAGGGATTAACGCCAGGGGCGCAGCTGATAAAAAGACCCAGACTCAGGGCCGCAAGCACAAACTGTTTGGTTTTCATGGAATACCGTGACCTCGGTTAATGGCGGAAAGGGTAGTTTAGCATGGATAAAGAGGGATTGTTGAGGGCGGTTGAGAGCTGACGGGCAAAGCCCTCACACGGCGTCACCAGATGTCAGCCTACGGCGAGCTCCGCTCGCCTCTATCCCATACCCCACGCCCTATTCTGGCGTTATAATCTCCTTAACACTCCCCTTAAGGAGGACTGCTATGTCCGCCATTCTTGAAATTTTTCCGCTGGGATTTCCCTGGCCGACTTTAGATCCGTTTTTATTCTGCGTGTATCACAACGATGCTTACCCAGCTGGCAATGATCAGCTTGGCCCTAAAGCCTCACTGGCTGGGCGCCAGATTGGCATGGACTTTACCATTAAAGACGGCTGGCGCATGTACCACGGCGATACGGTTCCAGGTTTTCCGGGCCATCCGCATCGTGGTTTTGAAACGGTGACAGCTGTGAATCAGGGCTTTGTGGACCATGCTGACTCAATGGGTGCAGCGGGCCGCTATGGCAATGGTGATGTGCAGTGGATGACAGCTGGTAAAGGGGTTCAGCACGCTGAGATGTTCCCGCTGCTGGAGCCTGAAAAAGACAATCCGCTTGAGCTGTTTCAGATCTGGCTGAATTTGCCTAAAGCCAATAAATTTGTTGAGCCCCATTACGGGATGTTGTGGCGTGAACAGATTCCGACCTGGACCTCTGAAGATGGCAAAGTCAGTCTGAGAATTTTGTCTGGCGAATACGCCGGTCATAAAGCGCCGCCGCCGCCGCCGAACTCATGGGCTGCTGACCCGACGAATGAAGTGCTGATCTGGACACTGGTGCTAAAACCTGGCGCTAAATGGACGCTTCCTGCTGCAAGTGCTGATCTGAACCGCACGATTTATCTCTACAAAGGCGAAAGTCTGACGCTGAATGGCGAAGCGCTTAAGCCTGAACACGGCGCTTTGCTGGAGTCAGATCAAGCAGTTGAACTGCTAAACGGCCCTGCTGAAGCCCGTTTACTGATTCTGCAGGGTAAGCCGATTAACGAGCCCGTGGTTCAACACGGACCCTTTGTGATGAACTCAGCAGCTGAAATCCAGCAGGCTTTTCGCGATTACCAGCAGACCCAGTTTGGGGGCTGGCCCTGGCCGCAATATGACCCGGTGCTACCCCGTGAGCAAGGCCGGATTGCCCGTTATGCTGACGGCCGTGAAGAAACGCCAG
>CAJYHH010000614.1 GCA_913773825.1 Candidatus Sericytochromatia bacterium
CAATCACAACGATGCGGTAGACAGGCTTCTTTTTGGAGCCGAAGCGTTTCAGTCTGATCTTGACCATGATTCAAAAAACCTCAGAAATTTTTCAGAAATATTCGTTAATTTTGGCGCGGCGGCTAAATCGATGACGAGATTGAGCCGCAAACCAGGTCGGGAGTGAGAGGGTCCCGCTAAAGACACAAAGGGTACCTGTTAAGAGGTCAGTGTAGGGCAAAAAAGCCCCAAAGGCAAGGTGGTAGGAGTGGCGCATTGCCATTAGCGTGTAGCTTTAAAAAACAACCCGCCACCCGCAACTGGCCACCCGCAGCGGTACTGTAGAGTGAACCGGCGAATTAATTCTACAGTGCCGCTTTGACTTCACTCTCAAAATGTTCAGGGGTATCCGTTGGCGCAAAACGTTTGATCACTTCGCCGTCTTTAGAAATCAGGAATTTAGTGAAATTCCATTTGATGTCTTTTAGTCCTAAAATGCCGGGTGCTTCGGTTTTCAGATGGGTGTAAAGCGGATGTTCGTTTTTGCCATTGACATCAATTTTGGCAAACATCGGAAAGCTGACGCCATAGTTCAGGCTGCAAAAACTTTCGATCTGCTCTTCGCTGCCGGGTTCCTGGCCACCAAATTGATTACAGGGAAAGCCCAGAATCTCCAGGCCCTGCTCATGATATTTTTTGTACATCTCTTCTAAACCCTGATACTGGGGCGTCAGGCCACATTTACTGGCGGTATTAACAATCAACAGGGTTTTGCCCTTGTATTCACTTAAAGGGACTTCCTGCCCCTTGATGGTTGTGGCGCTGAAATCGTGGACCGTTTTACCTGATTTGCTCATAACAGCTCCTGTTTGTGACAATTTTGCCAAAGTAAAGGCATTACGTGGTTGTCAACATAACATATGAGCAAGCCTGTAAGTGAGCGAGCAAGGCCAAGTCTGCAGGACTTCTTTTAGACAATTTTGACTTTTGACAGCTGACTCCCTCTACCCACTCCCCCGCTCAAAGTTGTAACCTTGTAGCCATCAGATCAGTTCAGACGGAGGCCCTATGCAAACCTATATTCTCTATCACGGTGGCTGTCCCGATGGCTTTGGCGCAGCCTGGGCCGCATGGCGTAAATTTGGTGACAATGCTGAATATATCCCCGTTAAACACGGCAATCCGCCGCCAGAATTGCCTGATGAGAGCCAGGTCTGGATCATTGACTTTGCCTATGATCGCCAGACTTTATTGGATATGAGCCAGCGCCTGACTTTAAAAGTGCTTGATCATCACCGCACCGCTCAAGCTGAGCTGCAGGGCCTAAACTTTGCTGAATTTGATATGAATCGATCAGGGGCTGTGATGAGCTGGAATCATTTTCATCCGGATCAGCCTGTGCCAGAGCTTTTACAATATGTTCAGGATCAAGACCTCTGGACCTGGAAGCTGCCTCACGCCAAAGAAATCTGTGCGGCTTTATCGGTCTACCCCTTTGAGTTTGAAGTCTGG
>CAJYHH010000615.1 GCA_913773825.1 Candidatus Sericytochromatia bacterium
CATTAGTATTCAACCCTCGACATATCTAGCGCAAACAGTTCATGTAGCTCATCATTACTCAGTTCAGTCAGCCATTGTTCACCGCTACCCACAATCTGTTCAGCGATACTGCGCTTTTGGGTAAGCAGTTGATCAATGCGCTCTTCGATTGTGCCGCTGCAGACAAAAGCATGAACTTGCACCGTGCGGGTCTGGCCAATCCGATAAGCTCGGTCTGTGGCTTGATTTTCAACCGCTGGATTCCACCAGCGGTCAAAGTGGAAGACATGGCTGGCGGCAGTGAGATTTAAGCCTGTCCCACCTGCTTTGAGACTTAAGACAAAGATTTTTTGCTCTGGGTCATTCTGAAAACTCTGAATCAAGCCCGGTCGGGCCGTAGCCGGTGTACCACCATGCAGCAGCAAAACACCTGTGTTAAGCGTTTCGCTGAGATAGCGCTGTAAGAGAGAACCCATCTCGGCATACTGAGTAAAGATCAGGCTCTTTTCATTCACTTCTAGAATTTCTTCAAGCATTTCTTTTAAGCGCATTAATTTACCAGAACGCCCCGATAAGCGCGTGCGCTCACCCAAAAACTGAGCAGGATGATTACAGATCTGTTTTAAACGCGTCAACGAAGCGAGAATCAAGCCGCGTCTGGCCATGCCGTCGCTGCGCTCTAAAGCGGTTTCTAATTCACTGACCATCGCCAGGTAAAGACTGACCTGTTCACGCGTCAACGTACAGTGAACTTTCATCTCAAGTTTTTCAGGCAGTTCCGCCACAATCGTCTTATCACTTTTGAGTCGGCGCAGCACAAAAGGTGAGACTAAACGCCGTAAACGAGCTGAAGCGTCTTTATCCTGCCAGCGCTGAATCGGCGTCAGGAAAATCTCCTGAAAAGCCTGTCGATTGCCCAATAAACGAGGATTCAGAAAGTCCATTAAAGACCACAGATCACCCACGTGATTCTCAACTGGTGTACCGGTTAAAGCAACGCGCCAGGCTGAATTTAGCGATCTGGCCACGCGGGCCTGCTGGGTCTCGGGATTTTTAACGTTCTGGGCTTCATCCAGAACAACCCCTGCCCATTCCAGCTTAAGTAAAAAATCTTTGTCACGGGCTAAAAGTGAATAACTGGTAATAATCAGATCATGTGAGGCCGCAATCCGGTTAAACGCTTCATCTTTTCGGCGATCACTGCCGTGATGAATATACACTTTTAGGCCCGGTGTAAAATGTTCAGCTTCCCATAGCCAGTTACTCAGCAGGGATGTTGGACAGACTAATAACATCGGCGGCACCGGTTTGGGATCTTTTTGCAGAGCATGCTGAGCAGCGCGCTGCTGTTTGACATGCAGCATTAAAGCCAAAGTCTGAATCGTTTTACCCAGACCCATGTCATCCGCTAAACAAGCGCCCAGACCGTGATGACATAAAAATGCCAGCCAGTTTAAACCACGCAGCTGATAGTCGCGTAGCGTCCCGACAAAGCCTTCTGGTACTGAAATCTCCGGCGGCGTCCCGCCTTGTAAGCGCCCAAGAAAATCCTGTAACCAGCCATCACTTTCTAAAGACTCTAAATCAAACGGTGCGGCTTCACCTTCGGGGCCTAAAGCCAGAGCATCTTGCAGGGTCATTTTGCCATCACTACGAGCAAAAAAGCGTCGAGCTGCCTGCAGGGTTTCGGGCTCAACTAATAACCACTGGCCTTGCCACTGCACCAAATCACTTTTTAGATTGGCAATTTCACGCACATCCTCAATACTTAGCTGGGTATCGCCCAGCATCAGCTTCCAGTCCGCATCGATCAGACTGCTGAGATTCAGTGCGCCTTCAGACTGAAACGCAGAAGGTGAAAAACGCGCTTTGGCTTTTAAACGCTGTCGGCCTTTGACCCACCAGCTCGGTAAACGCAAACCAAAACCGGATTCCTCCAGATTTTCGGCTGCAGCCAAAAAATCTCTGACGCCGTTAATATCAAGTTCAAGCCCTGTAGCATAACGATCATCCGCTAGCGGTTTCAAACTGCCACAATGTCCAGATGCATCATGTAAAGCGGACTGGACAAACTCTCGTACCAGCGGCCCTTGACGGCGCAAAGGCTCGGGCTGTTGTTCGGGAGCTGCCCAGACGTATTCTAAAGGCAGATACAGACTGGCATCTTCAAAGGGACGCAAAAGTGGACGCAAATACCAGTTATCTGAAGTCTCACTGGGTTCTTCAAGCTGAAACACCAGCTGAAACGGTGCTGAAGATCGACGGCGCAAGGCACCAGACCACTGTTCAAGCTGGCGCGCTAATCTTCTGAGTTCTGGTTCAGGGCCACGTAAATAGCCTGATTCCTGGCGCAAAGCGGCTAACCAGCGCTCTGGCAAAGGCTGCTCAGCCATAGGTAGCGCACCAGGCTCTGGACCAATCGCCTGCAAACGGACCAAAGCATCGCAGAAGCGGCTAAGCGCGTCCTGGAGCAGCTCTTGAGCATGACGGCGCGGTGCTTCAGGGGCTTCGATCAGGCTTAAAGCGCGTACAGAACCTGGCAAAGTGCGAGCCAGCATCGCCAGCTGTAAGTGATCTTCAGCTTCTAATAAAGGCTCCCAGACGCTTAACCAGCGCTGGCTCAAAGGATTAGATTCTTCTTCACGCTCTAGGAGTGCAGGCAATAGACGCTGACGCTGAATAAGAGAGGCAGCCAGGCGCAAGAGCTGCAGCCAGACTAAAAATTCAGGCCCTAACTCTGCCGACTGGGGGTTTAAGTGAACCAGCCAGCGACAGAGCTCAAGCGGCTCAGGGATCAAAACACTTAATTCTCGTGGCGCTAGACTCAGGCCTGGCGGCATAGGATTGTCTGAAGCAAAAAAGTGTCCTTCATGACCAGGAGCCCAAATCCAATAGCGTTGTTCACGCAGAGCTTCAGGCGCATAAAAACCCGTGGCGCGCAGGCTATTTTCAAGTCGCGCCCGGTCACTTTGAAAGGGAAAGTCAGTTTCATTGCGTGCAAAAGCATCAGACGCTTCTGCCCATAAAGCAAAGCGCTGATCACATTCAGCTAGGTGTAAAACAGTTTTCACTCGAGCTTTTCAATCGCTTCCTGCAAAGATATGCGAAGCTCTGTCAGCAAAGGTTCATTCAGGCGGTTGGCAGCCGTCAGCACAAATTGATCGTGCAGACTGATCAGATCTTCGCGCACACGTGGAGCTTCATCAGGCTGAGTGGCAAGCAAAGAAAGTGCAGCCAATAGTCCTCCGCGATAATTCATCGGATGAGTCTCAGCATCCAGGCAGAACCACTGCCAGCCCAAGAGCTGATAAGCTTCAGCTAAAACCGTGCGTAAAGGAAAAGTATCCCAATAAAAATCAAGCAGTTCTTCATAGACCCAAAGACGCTGAATCACATCACGCGCTGCAGGTAATTCACGCAACAGGCGTAATTCAGCTAAAGCGGTCAGATAATAATCCAGATTGCGATAAGCTTCGCCATCAAAACAGGGCTGAACCCGCTCCTGGGCTAAAAGCTTACTAAACGCTTCAGGCGAAAAATCGTACCAGCCAGCTTTTTCAGGGCCAGCGGTCCACTGCAGCAGCAACAAGCTATAACGCGACCATGGGCTGCCGGGATTTTCGATTTTTAGTTCACCACAATTTACAAAGCGCTCAAGTTCGACAAGTGGCGCATCGCTGGCTAAAGCCATGAGATGACGAAGCAACTCCAGATAATTCGGATAGGGGTTTTCCAGACTACCCTGGCGAATCTCAAGTAGCTGACGCTCTGCAGACGATTCATCCCAGATGGGCAAATCATAGTGAAGACTGGCTTGATAAGGCATGTATGTAGGATCCTCAATCCTTCATTGTAACGAAGGTCAGGGATCGACCCCAAGGAGATAGAGACCGGCTATTGCAGATAGGGCTTAAGACCCTCATCACGCGTACAGGCCCGCGCCAGCTCTAAAACCGCTGACTGATCAGACGCTGAAGTGGCTTCGAGGCAGGCCACCAGCGCTGCAGCCCAGGGCCGATAATCCTGATCGCTGCGAATTGAAGCTGTAAATAAGCGCTCCTGGCGCAGATTTTTTAATAAACTGGCCGCACTGGCAAGCCGATCTGAATATTCCCCCAGCCGCCACTTACCTAAATCCACGGACATCAAAGTGCCGCCCTGATCCCAGGCCACTGGAGCTGAACTTTCTGTCTGCTTTAAACCTGATTGAGGAGTCTTTTGCTGAATAGAGTCTGAATAAGCGCTCTGATGAGCAAGCGCTCCAGACTGGACTGTCTGATTAACTCGCACTTGATTCAGCATCACAGTTGCCTGGCCCAAAAACAAACAGGCCGTCAGCACCAAAGCAAGATTTAACCTGAGGTCTTTAAAGCTACGGGCCGCAAATATTAAAATCAGGCTGCCACATACAAGCAGCAGCCCGGCAATAATCAGTTTAAACAAAGAGCGTTAACAACTCGCAACTAGACGTTACGAATCGTCTGATTCAGATCATCCCAAGCGTTTAAAAACGCCTTCATCGCCGCAGCCGTAGACGTAAAGTTACGCTGCAACAGCCCCATAAAGCCGGTGCTGGAAATAACCGAGCTGGTTGACTGTTCCAGAGCCTGGGTTTCAAGTCCACCCAGATCGAGTTTTGCATCACCTGGCGGGCCAAAAGCCGGAATTCCACCGCTTACAGCTGCATCAGTTGCCACATAAACTTCACCGCCATAACGGCCCGGCACTAAGCCCTGAAGATTGGGGAAAGAAGCAAGCGCCATCTGATTACCGCGCTTCAGACCCCGCGTGACGTTGACTAAATAACCATCGCGGGTAAACTCCACCTGATCACCCACTTCGCCTAAGTTTGAGTTATAGCGGGTGACACCAGCCTGAGTAAAATCTGTGACATAACCTGCCACCTTGAGCTGACCCAAAGAACTTTGAACATTGGCCAGCGGTTCGCCAAGAGCTGCTGCAATCGCGGCGTCGTCCTGGTTGTCATTGTTCTCTAAAAAGTCTAAAACCTTTTCACCCAGCTCATCTGTTACAGGATTCACTTTGACGTTGATGCGTTCGAGTTGTCCGGTTTTGGGATCAAAACCCGCCACATATAAGCCGTCTTTGTTAACAAGATTGCCGTCTGTATCAAAGTGAAAATCACCGCGGCGTGTATAAAAGAGCTCGTTAGCGCGAGGGCCCATCAGCACAAACATGCCGTTGCCGCTAATCGCCATATCGGTGGTAAAGCCGGTGCGAACTAAGCCACCCTGACTAAAATCAAGCGTTGTGGCTGACAGCGAAACACCCGGTCCAGCAGCAGTACGGCCCTGACCAAAATTAAGGGTATCGTTACCTGTCAGAGTCCCGCGAACTTCCTGAGCGCCGGGAATCTGACTGCGGATTAAATTACCCGCTTCGATATTGATTAATTGCTCTTGGGATTTAAGGGCCTGTCTAACCCCGTTAATTCCTGATCCTGTCATTGCCCTGATCCTCCAGACACTCGTTCGCTTATCTTCTTATATTCCCCTGTTTTGCCGATCAGACGCAATAAAATGCTAAATTTATATACTTTTAACAGGAATTAACAAGTAGTAACAAAAAACTAATAAAGCCCCCAAAATGGGGGCCATGGTGTGTGAAGAATCTTAAAAGCTAAAATCGGGTTCTAGAAGACTTTATTTTGAGAAAAGCCAGTCCCAGAAATCCTGTTTCTTTTTTTTCTCTTTGTCTTCTTTTTTCTTCTTTTTCTCTTTTTTGAGCTGTTGACGGGACTTTTCAAGCTCAGAGTTGGGAAGAATTGTTGTGAGAGCATTGTACTGGTCTTTAGCAGAGAGCAACATGCCATCTTTGCCATAAGGAGTCTGATGAATCTGCTGCTCAAGGGCAGGAGTGACCTTCAGATTGGTGCCTTCGTTTTTGGCTTGTGCACCCAGGTTTTTGGCAATCTCTGCCTTCATCCCGCTGGAGTCTGAAATTGGAACCAAGCTCATCAGATAACCTCCGTCTGCGCGTCGCTTACTTGCTATGTTCCTGGACAGCGTCCAGTAACTTCACTACGTTATTAGACCAGTAAGGATCCTGCTGAAGATCATTCATTACGTGTTTGACCAGCTGCGGGTTACTTGCAATGTGGTCAGGGAATTCCTTGCGCAGGATTTCTTTGACCACAACTGGAAAGACAACGTCTTTTTCAGCACTGTCATAACTGTCCTGGGTGAAATTATAGCTGAATTGACGATCTTTTTCACCCGCTTTACGCAAAATGAAGGAGAGAGTCATGTCTCCCTCCTTCAGATAGTCGGAATATCGTTTCAGGATCTCGGTGATTTGGGGGACAACAGCATCTTTACCAGCGTCGAGATCAATGATAATCGCGTTATTCTCGCTCAAGGCTCAGCTCCTACTTCGCTTCAGGCAGGCTCTTGAAATCAGACATGAACTTCTCGAAGAGGTTCTCAGAGATGCACTTGCAGGTGCTATCCTGGCGTTTTTCTTTTGTCAATTCTTTGCCGGCTTTGAGCAGGGCATCAGAATGAGGGGTTTTCTTCAGAGGGCCAGCAGAATCCTGGGGAATGGCAATGGTTCCGCTAGCTGCACCGGCCTGGCCGATGACGCCGCTGAGGGTGACGGTGTCACCAGCTTTTTCAACCGGGCCTTTGGCTCCGGCACCAGAGGCAGCTGCGGCGGCAGCCTTGCCAGCAGCCGCACCCGCTTTGGCGGCTCCACCGGATTTACCGGTCGAGGAAATACTGTTCATTTGGTTAAAGCGGCCGACGTTAGGCATCTTGTCCTCCACACACATTAAAAACATTAACTTTGCTGTTGTCTTGCATCTTGCACTGTAAGTTAACTTCCGGTTAATGAAGTTAATCTTTACATAATAACTATAGGCTCGTCCGCGCAAAACTTGCTGAGAAAAATGATCATTTATGCGTTTATTTTGAAATTAAACGGTCCCTTAACACATTCGAAACATCCTTAACAGAAACTGTGATTTCTGCACAATCAGTCACTTTTGGTTTAGTGAGCCCATTTGCTGGGTATATATTAGGAACATAAGTTAGTTAAGTTAATGCTTTAAGTCTTTACAGTCAGCACAGTAAATAAGCTAAAAATAAGCTAAGTCCAGCGCTAAACCAGAAGGAGGTCGCAGATGACCAACGTTCATTCTCACCACCAGCCCCATTTCCCCCTTGCTAATCAACCCGCCCAAGCCAACCAGGCCAGTCAGGCAAGCGGTTCGACTCAGGCCACTCCGGCTACTACCCAGACACCTGCTGGTAGCGAAGCGCCGATTCAGTCACCGCTGGGCTCAGATCAAAGCCAGACTCATAGTCTGCCCAGCTCGAATAATGAGCCCAACCAGGTTCAGTTTGGCCAACCCTCTGGCCCTTCTGCTCCCCCTCAAATGGAACATCAAGATATCGGTGAGCCTGCCCCGCCTGTCAACAATGAAAACACCTCACCCAACGAAGGCCCAGCTCCGACTGAAAATCAAGCGAACAATCAACAGCCTGTCAATCATCAACCCGAAAGCACCAACGAGCCGGAACAGCCGCGCACCAGTCCCCAAATGCAACAGCTCAACAATCGCCTGGACCGCGACGGGCTCAACGCCCTGGATGACCCTGGTGTACAAGCCTTGCTGCGCCAAGTCCGCGAAAATGAAGATAAAAACTTCAAAAGCTTAATTGATATGCTGCAAAAATCCCTGGATCGCGCCCGTGAGCAACAGGAGCAAAATAAAAAAGACTATAATCAGCGGGTTTTGCCTAAACTCAAACAGGCTGAAAAAGAGCTCAACGAGCTTAAAGCTTTAGAGCAAAGCGCTAAGACCCAGGCTGCCCAGCAGCGCGTCTAAAACCGATTAAATAACCCTAATCAATAAGCCTGCCTTTTGCAAATTCAGCAAAAAGGCAGGCTTATATGTTTTTTGAGTCACTCAGGTAAGTGAATCAGGGACTTATCAAAAACTCTGACTAAACTTGACCCAGCCTAAACCATCTGTGTTCTGGCCGTTGACATAAAGTCCCCAGTGCAGATGGGGTCCGGTTGATCGTCCGGTACTACCGCATAAGCCGACTGGTTCGCCTTTTTTCACGATCTGGCCTTCTTTAACAAGAATTTTGCTCAGATGTAGATAGACAGAGGTGATCCCATGGCCATGGTCCAAAAAGACAAGATTGCCGTTAGAGTTATACGGGGCAAAATAACGCGCCAGTGTAACCCTTCCAGCATTGGTCGCCTTAATCGGAAAACCCATCGGCGTCAAAAAATCAACACCGCCATGATAACCGTTATATTTGCCGTTCAGAAAGCGGCGAATGCCATATACAGCAGAGATCCGTTGCGGAACCGGCAGCATAAAGGGTTCTGTCCAGTACTGCTCTTCAGTTCTTGAGCTACGGGCGATATCCACTAAAGCCTCTTCAGCATCCAGCTGTTTTTTCTGAGCAGGTGTCAGATTGGGGCTATAAAAGCGAATATTCTGGCTGCTGCGCGCTACGGGCTTAACTTCAATTTTCTGGCTGACAGCAGATTTGCCTTCAGCATCAAGAATATTTAAAGTATAACCACCGGGCTTTTGGTCAGACGGCAAAGCCAGATAGGCAACATAAGCGCCATCTTTCTCAAACAACTCAATGGTTTTGCCCGCCACAGTTGCTTTAAACGGCCCAGTCGCCCCATCCGGATTGAGGCTAATGCGCATTTGCTGACCCTGAGGCAGCTCAGAACCTGGTTGTAAGCGTAACTCAGGTGCGGCTAACACCGGCTGACTGAGCAGCAGGGCAGCTAAAGCAGAAAATAATAACCGCATGCTGATTCTCCTTCTTTAACTTCTGCTACATTCTCTACATTCGGAAAACCGAGAAATTGGTTTTTTGGGCAGGGGCATTTAAGCTGGCAGCTAAGGCCAGACCCAGCACTTTGCGGGTATCTGCCGGATCAATAATGCCGTCATCCCAAAGGCGAGCAGAGCTATAAGTAGCATCACTTTCAGCTGCATATTTATCTAAGATCGGCTGTTTAAAGGTCTGTTGTTCAGTCTCATTGAGATCTTTGCCCTTGGCCTGCAGCTGATCGCGCTTGACCGTCAGCAAGACATTCGCAGCCTGCTCACCACCCATCACTGAAATACGGGCTTTGGGCCACATCCACAAAAAGCGCGGGCTATAAGCGCGGCCACACATACCGTAATTGCCAGCTCCATAAGAGCCGCCAATAATCACCGTAAATTTAGGCACTGAAGTTGTTGCAACAGCTTGCACGAGTTTGGCACCGTCTTTGGCAATCCCGCGTTGCTCATAGTCTTTGCCGACCATAAAGCCAACAATATTTTGCAGGAAAATCAAAGGAATCCCACGCTGGCTACAGAGCTCAATAAAGTGAGCGCCTTTAAGTGATGACTCAGAGAACAGAATCCCGTTATTGGCGACAATCCCAACCGGGTAGCCCATAATATGCCCAAAGCCTGTGACCAGGGTCTGGCCATACAGAGCTTTAAATTCATGAAATTCACTGCCATCCAGCAAACGAGCTAAGACTTCACGCACATCATAAGTCTGGCGATCGTCAGCGGGCACGACTGAATAGAGATCAGAAGCCGGGTATAAGGGCTCACGCGGCGCTTTAACGTCTAAAACCGACTGTTTGCGGCGATTGAGATTAGCCACGCAGTTGCGGGCAATCTCTAAAGCTTCTTCATCATCATTGGCCAAATGATCTGCAACACCTGACGTACGGCAGTGAACATCTGCACCACCGAGTTCTTCAGCGGTAACCACTTCGCCGGTTGCAGCTTTTACCAGCGGCGGCCCCCCTAGAAAAATCGTGCCCTGGTTGCGCACCATAATCGTTTCATCTGACATCGCCGGTACATAAGCCCCACCAGCCGTACAAGAACCCATGACTACCGCAATCTGGGGAATATTGCGTGAAGACATCTGGGCCTGCATATAAAAGATTCGGCCAAAATGTTCTTTGTCAGGAAAAACTTCATCCTGCATTGGCAAAAACGCACCGCCAGAATCAACCAGATAAATACAGGGCAGATGATTTTCCAGCGCCACTTCCTGGGCGCGAAGATGTTTTTTAACGGTCAGCGGAAAATAAGTGCCGCCTTTAACCGTGGCGTCATTGGCCACAATCATCACTTCCTGGCCGTGAACCAGACCGATTCCTGTGATGATACCGGCAGACGGAACCTCTGTATCATAGACGCCTTCAGCCGCCAGAGTGCCCAGTTCTAAAAAAGGCGTACCTGGATCGCAAAGACGTAAAATGCGCTCACGGGCCAGTAGCTTACCGCGCGAGGTATGTTTGGCGCGGGCTTCTTCAGAGCCACCCTGACGGACGATCTCAACTTTTTGTTTAAGCGCTTCAAGAGCGTTCTGATAACTTGCGGCATTGGCCTGAGCTTCAGGACTTTGCAGATTGATTTTACTGACAAGGGGGAACATGGGAGGGTTCTCTCACTTTTTGCAAGGGTTAGGAATGAGGGAAAGCGACTAGATTGAGGCGGCCAGAGAGAACCCGGTGGTGGGTTATGAGTATTGGGTTTTGAGTACAAGACTTTAACCCAATACTCATCACTTTTATTTTATTCACCACAGCGGGTTCGGCTAGCTAGTGTGCTTTACCCTGGTTGGCGACGCCGTGGATGGCGGCCTGAATTTTGTCTTGATCGCCGAGATAATAACTTTTAATCGGCTTGAGTTCAGCATCAAGTTCATAGACCAGCGGAATACCCGTCGGAATATTGCGCTCCAGAATCTCAGCATCTGAAACGCCGTCGAGATGTTTAACCAAGGCGCGCAGGCTATTGCCATGAGCCGTAATAATCAGCTTTTTATCGGCCTGGATTTTAGGCACAATCTGGCTGTTCCAAAAAGGCACAACGCGATCAACCGTGTCTTTAAGGCTTTCGCTAAGCGGCAGCTTGTCTTTGGGCACCCAGTCATAACGTGACTCGTTGCCAGGCCAGCGCGGATCGTCTTTTTCGAGCACCGGTGGTGGAATGTCGTAGCTGCGGCGCCAGATTTTGACTTGCTCTTCGCCGTGCTGGGCAGCGGTTTCAGCTTTATTTAAACCCTGCAGGGCACCATAATGACGCTCATTGAGCTCCCAGGCGCGTTTAACCGGAATCCACATCAGATTCATTTCATCCAGCACAATCCAAAGCGTGCGGATCGCGCGCGTCAGCACAGAGGTATAGGCCAGATCAAAGTGAAAGCCGTTCTCTTTAAGCAAATGGCCAGCTTGTTGAGCTTCAGCCCGACCTTGTTCGGTCAGATCCACGTCGGTCCAGCCGGTGAAGCGGTTTTCCTGGTTCCAGGTGCTCTGCCCGTGGCGGAGCAGGACAAGTTTATGCATGCAGCAGTACCGTTTCCTAGAGGTTTGGAAAGTCATTATAATATAGCTGGTAGCGAGTAGCGGGTAGCTAGTCGCTTGAAGCCCCTTACCCCATCACCACAGGTGACTGCTTAGAACCGCCACCGGCGACCAGCCACCAGCTATGAGCAACTTCCCTTGTCCATTGATAACGCTGTCATTGATGAAATTCGCCAGCGCGCCGACATTGTCGACGTGATCAGTCAGTATGTCTCCCTGAAACGCACGGGGGGACGTTATAAAGGTCTGTGCCCCTTTCATGGGGAACGCACCCCCTCATTTACCGTTAACCCTGATCTACAGATCTATAAGTGTTTTGGCTGTGGCGCAGGGGGTAATGTTTTTACCTTTTTAATGAGCCAGACCCAGCAGACCTTTGTTGAAGTGGTGCGAGAACTGGCCCGCCAATACGGTGTCGCCTTAGTCTTTAACGAAGAAGAAACCGGCGTTGAGCAGTGGCGCGTCACCCTCAGAAGAATCAATCAAGAGGCCTCGCTGTTTTTTCAGTGGCAGCTCAAACACCCCGAACAGGGAGAAATTGCGCGAGCTTATCTCAAGCAGCGCGGGATTGAACCTTATACCCAACAGCGCTTTGGTATCGGTTATGCCGCCAATAGCTGGAATATGCTGCTGGATCATCTACGCACAAAGGGTTTTAGTTCTGAAGAACTCGAAAAATCCGGGCTGTTTAAAATCTCTGAAAAAAGCTCAGGACTATACGATCTGTTTCGCCATCGCGTGATGTTTCCGATTATTGGCATTAACGGTGATGTACTGGCTTTTGGCGGCCGTGCCTTAGAATCTGATACTGGCGCCAAATATATTAACTCACCTGAAACGGATGTCTATGTCAAAGGCCAGCATATTTACGCGCTAAATCTGGCTAAACAGGCAATTCGCAGCAAAGATCGAATTATTCTGATGGAAGGCTATCTGGATGTCATTAGCGCCCATCAGTACGGCTTTGAAGAAGCCGTTGCTGGTTTGGGAACGGCTTTAACCCAGCAACAGGCCCGCCAACTGCTGCGCTTTACCGAAAGCAAAACCGTGATGATGGCTTATGACGCTGACGCTGCGGGTCAAAAAGCCACAGATAAAGCCGTTGAAGTGCTGGATCAGATAGCCGGTGATACGTCTGTCAGACTGCAGGTTGTCAGAATTCCCGACAGCGAAGACCCTGATACTTTTTTACGAAAATTTGGCGCCGCAGCTTTTGAACAGGTTTTAACTGAGTCTCGATCTTATACGGCTTATTATCTCGATAAAATTCTGGCTCAGCATGACTTAAATAATCCGGTTGATAAATCTATGGCAGCCAAAGCCGGGATTGCAGCGCTGATGAAAATGCCCGATCCGGTACTGCGCGATGAATACCTGCGCTATTTAGCTGACCGACTGGAAATTGACGAAAGTGCTCTGCGTGAACAGTTTCAGCAAAAACGCGGAGGCCCGCCCCAGCAGGGTTATCAGCGTACAGGTTTTAACAAAGGTGGAAAAAATCAAGGCAAAGGCGGTTTTGGCGGTTTTAACAAGGGTAATTTTCAAGGCAAAGGAAATCGCCGCCGTCAGGATGAACCTCCACCACCACCACCTACGCCGTTACCTGTACGTGATATTGAGTTTATTTCTGAACTGGGTCTGTTAAATCTCTTATTGCGCTTTCCTGATCGACGCGCGGCAACTGTCACAGAGCTTAGAGACATGCGCTTTGGAGACAGCTATAGCGAAGAGCTGCGCCAGTATTTAGTGCCTATGGCAGAAGCAGGTATAGAGCTTGACTGGCAGGACTTATTTGTCGCTTTTCCAGAAACCGCTATGCATCAGCGCTTAAGCGAAATGATGGAAAATGCAGCCTTTCAGAGCCTGGACTTTGATAAATCGTTGGCTGACTTTAGCAGGAATGTTAAACTTAAATGCTTAGGAATTGAGTTAGCGCGAATCAACACCGAACTGCAGGAAGCAGAGCGGAATGGGGACCACACCCAATCGCACAACTTGATGAAGCGCTCCTGGGAACTAACACAGGCACTGACTCGACTTAAGCAAACAGGCCATTAGGCAGCGGTGGCCCACCAATGCCAAATCGAACATGTTAAAATATTCTCATAGATTAATCTAATTGCTGTCGCAAAAGGAGAAGCCGGGTTTGACACAGGATAAGCGCGCAAAAATGGGTGATTTTGACAAGCCTCGTCGCTCCAGCCTGGACGATGACGATCTCAACGATCGTTTCGACGATCCCTTGAGCATGGCTGTAAAGCAAGCGGCTAGCGGCTATAACCTCGACGAGGAAGAAGAAGAAACCGAAGAAGTTGAGGAAGAAACCGAAGAGGCAGAAGCCGAAACGGAAACCGAAGAGACCATTCTGACGCTGGAGGCCCCCACCACCGGCAGCAGCGACGATCCCGTACGCATGTACTTAAAAGAGATCGGCGCCATTCCTCTGCTTAAAAGCGTTGAAGAAGTTGAACTTGCCAAAAGCATTGAGCAGGGTAAGTTTTTACAAGACGAATTGACTGAGTCGATTGTACTGGAATTCCCGGATGTTTCGCGCGTGCAGGCTAAAGCCATTGCAAAAAGCTATGTTACAACCGGTATTCAGCAAAAGCTCAGCGATCCCAACGACGATGAAACAGATGATTCTCTGGTCGAGCAGATTGTTGAAGACGGCCGTCTGTTTTCTGACAACGATGAAGAAGAAGAAGAAATCTCAAAGATTCAGGGTTTCAACTTCCATCGCATTCGCGAAATTCTTGAGCAGTCTGAAGACACTGTCGCTAAAAAGCGTTCTGAAAAAGAAAGCACAAGCGTCAGCAGCCTGCGTCAGATAGCCCACAAAGCCAATGTGGCAAAGCGCAAACTGACAAAAGCAAATCTGCGCTTAGTTGTCAGCATCGCTAAAAAATATGTCGGTCGTGGCATGCTGTTTCTGGATCTGATCCAGGAAGGCAATCTCGGTCTGATTCGCGCTGTCGAAAAATTCGACTATCGCAAGGGCTATAAGTTTAGTACTTACGCCACTTGGTGGATTCGCCAGGCGATTACTCGCGCGATTGCAGACCAGGCACGCACCATCCGGATTCCGGTGCATATGGTCGAAACCATTAACCGCCTGAAAAAGGTCACGCGTAAGCTGAGCCAGACTCATGGCCGTAAGCCCACCGAAGAAGAAATTGCAGAGTCGATGGAAGTGACCGTCGAAAAACTCCGCGAAATCATCAAAGTGGCTCAAGAGCCGATTTCGCTTGAAACGCCAATCGGTAAAGAAGAAGACAGCAAGCTGAGTGATTTTATTGAAGATTCTGAAATGGACACCCCTGTTCATTCGGTCACTCAGGAACTGCTGCGCGATGACCTTGATGAGGTACTTAAAACCCTCAGCGAACGTGAACGCGAAGTTCTGAGCCTGCGCTTTGGTCTGGGTGACGGTCATCCTCGTACCTTAGAAGAAGTTGGTCAGCACTTTAACGTGACCCGTGAACGCATTCGCCAGATCGAGGCTAAAGCGCTGCGTAAATTGCGTCATCCCAACCGCAATCGCCGTCTGCGCGAGTATATCGAATAAGTTGATTTAATTAAAAACGCCCGCTGCACAGCAATAAGCTTTCTGTGCAGCGGGCGTTTTATTCATTTAAGCGATATAATGAGACTTCGAGCCTTTTACGATTAAAAGATCCTGCTCTGAAACCGACTATGCTGTGGAGCCCGTCATGAAAAGACCCAGACCCTTTTTACTCGGTGCCATGCTGCTGACGATGACCAGTCTGACCTTACCCGCTGCGGCCAAGGCCGACGTCGAGGCCCAGGTCCTGAACATCCAGATGAAGCTGACCGAACAGAATGTCACTGATGTCAAACTCGCCGGCATTGTCCGCAATACAGAGTCGCTGCCTGTGCGCGGCGTTCAGATTCAAATCGAACTGGTCAACCCCGACGACCAAGTAGTCAGAAGCTTTTTGCTTGAACCCTTTGATCATCTGCAGCCTGGCCAGGAAGAAGCCTTTAAAGCGGATTATGTCCTGCGTGAATACGATCCGCTGTATCTTAAAGCCAAGGCCAAAGTCACTTATACTCCCACTTCTTATGCCCAGATTGCCGACTGGTTTTTAACTCAGAACTGGCGCAATCTGCAGATCTGGCGGATTCCAGTCAGCGATCAGGCAAAGTATACTGAGCGCGGCCGCATTGACACCGCTCTGAGCTATCTAGAGCATGTTGACCGCAAACAAGAAGGCTACGCTGACGCCCGCCGCAAATGGAATCTGGTTCACTACACCTACGGCAAACGTTTAGCCGAAGCCAACGAAGGTCATGAAGCCATTCTGAGGCTGTCTAACGTCGAAGCCGGTACTGAGCACGCTCCTGAAACCGCTCAGCTACTCGACGAAATCCGGATTAAAACCATCTATGAACGTGCACTGTTAAAAGCCAAAGAAGGCAATCTGCGTGGCGCTTATCGCCAAATGATGTATGTGCCGACCAATAGCGCTTATGCCAAAGAAGCGGCTAAGTATCAGGAAGAATGGCTCAAAGAGCTTAAAGAAAAAAAGATTTCAGTTGGGCCGATTAAACCACCAGCTTACCTGAGCGCGGATCAGCGTGCGGTCTGGCTGCGTCGCACTCATGGCCCAGAAGCCTTTACCACCACTAACCGCGAAGACGGCAGCAAGCTTACTACCTGGTGGGACCTGGATTATTCACACTACAGCTTTGACGAGCGCGGCCGCTTGGTCAATCATCAGGATTATTAATTAATGGCCTATACACTCGGGATCGATCTCGATATCGATCAGGTAAAACTTTGTCTGATGCAGCTTGATGGGCCCCAGCGTGTGCCCTATGTAGACTGGTTAATTTTTAGAGTTCCATTTCAGTTTGGACCCGATTATTTTTGCGAATTTGGGCCAGCCTTAATGGAAACCATTGCCCATTTTCTGTTTGTCAAAAAACTGGGGCCTCAGCAAATTAACCGGATCTACTTTGTTTCAGGAATGCCGTATTCGGCTTTTGCCAGCTTTGAAGATGGTCTGCATTACACCGCTAATGTGTTTATTCAATCCTTGTTTGATCCTGAACGCGTCGGTGTACTGCGTGCTGATGGCAAACCTTTTGCCCCACGTGAGTTACTGGCTGTTAAGGGTGAAAACGCAACCGCGTTTGTCGGCACTCAGTTTTATGGTTCTGCGTATATTGCCTCGCGCCTAAGTAAAAACGCCGTCATTGTTGACGTTGGTACCGGCTCCACACATATTACGCCAATCGTCAAACAGCGAATTGATCCAGATGGCCGCGCCAAGCTGCCCAAATATCTGCGCTATCGCCTGTTTAATCAGCAGATGCTGCACAAAGGCTCACTCTATACCTCTGTGAATCAAATCTGTGGCGGCGTCAAAACCAAAGAAGGAACCTATCCTTTTACACCTCGCGTTTGCCGCATGGTTGTCATTGCCAGCCTGCTAAAATATGTTCACCCTGAAATTGCGCGTGAACATGACTTCCCGCTGATAGCTGAAAAAGATGCGCAGATTCTGCTGGCTCGCGCGATTGGCTTGGACCTCAAGAGTTTAAGCGCTAAAGAAGTCTATGAAATTGCCATGAATATCTATAACGAGCTTAGCGATCAGCTCGGCGAAGCCTTTACCCAGGTGTTACAGCGCCAGGGCCGCGGTGCTTCTCAAATGGAGCTGATCACCACGGGTCTAAGCGGTAAACATATTATGGAAAACGCCTTTAGACGGGATCAAGGCATGCGTGAGCGTCTGATTCATCTCTCAGATCGTCTTCCTCATCGCCTGCATGAAGCCTCAACCGCTTATGGTGCAGCGCTTTATGCAATGGAGCGCCTGATGGATACATCCCTGGCGCCTGAACGCGTCGAAGTGATGCCCTAAAGCCGACTGCGTCAGCGCTCTGGGCTGTGGAGGCTAGACAAAAGTACTTAGGGTATTTGTTTTGTCGTCACAGCTCACAGCCTGATTAGACCATTACCGACTAATGATGATGTCCTTCATGGCCTGATTCACAATCAGATGAAACCAGCTCATAAACAATATAAGCGCGCGAAAGCTGATCTGGCTTAATACCCCAACCTTCTGGTGGATGGCCCAACAGAATGTAGGGTTCATTAGGCTGCAGCGGTTTTAGCTCATCCACAAATACTACTTGATACGGCTCTGGGTAAAAGTTCATCACCGTACTGCGTTGCCCGTTATAGAGATAAGACTCAGCAGCTAAATACCAGGGTGGGCAGTCATTGCCTTCACCGTGTGGGCCCACTTCTACAATCCGATGGACACGCTGGCTGCCCTTAGGATGCTTAAGGGCATCTAGACGCTGTTCCATACTGACAGTGGCTTCAGTACGTTTACTACCAGCTACTAAAGGCCCCTGGCTTTTCCAGAACACAAAAGCCAGAGCCATTAATACAACAACAATTAAACCACCCAACCAGAACCAAAATCCTGGCTTGAAGGTTTGCTTTTTGGCATCAGCAGCGTTTTGCTCGGTATTCACAGCCCAAAGCCCATAGCGATCTGCTAGTAACCTTCCTGGCTTTGCTGCATGGTACTGATTGGCGTGCCCAGGCGAGCGGCTGCATCACCCCGAACCTGATTTTCTAAAGGGCTAAGCAACTGCTCAGGAATCTCTTGCCCCAAGAGCTTATAGACTTCCTGCAGATAAACTCTAAAAGCTGCGTCAAAAAGATGGTCATGTGCACTGGAATGGCCTTCGCCAAACCACCAGAACCAGTCACTGCCTTCAGCTGTATAGAGCATTTCCCAGGCTTTTTGGCGGTCAGCTTCACTCAGCGCATCCTGACCTTTAACCAGAGCATTGCGCGCAGCCATCACCTGATCCCAGGCATAGTTTTTAGTCGGGTCTCCGCTCCAGGTGCTGAAGTCTGAATTAATCCAGGAACCTGGATGTAGATCCGGTAAAACATCAACTGGTGGAAAACGTTTGAGATAGTCAGAAACCGTTACAGATTCAATACTTTCGTCTTCGTTAAGCAACGTATACAGCGCATTTAAGAAATGATGACCATCATTTTGGTAATATTCCCAACAATTTTCACCATCCAGGGCAATTGTAACTAAATAAGGAAAGTCATCGGGCATTTTATCAAGGCGAGCCTGAATGGTTTTAAGCTGCTGATAAAACAGATGGGCATTGTGGGCGTTGTCACCGCGCCAGCACTGAAAGCCAATTAAATCAGAGAGATAGATATCTCTAAAAACAATATTTATGCCAGAATCCCCAAGCTTCCAAGGGCGATACAGATGCTGGGCCAATTCGGGTACATGCTGGCTGTCACGGCGTGACCAGGATTTAATACTGTGCCAGAGAATCCCTTCACTACTGGCCACCCATTTAAAACCTTCATCTGCAATCAAAGGCAGAATATCTGGACTCAAAGACTGTTCAGACGGCCACAGACCCTGGGGCTTATGGCC
>CAJYHH010000616.1 GCA_913773825.1 Candidatus Sericytochromatia bacterium
CGATCATAGTCCGTTTCAGGGTCCACTGGATGCCATGGGCGCTCTGATGGTCAGTCTGGAATATGAACAGTTTTCTTTGCTGAACTATGCTTTTTATCGCCACAATGCCAGTGATATTACCGGTAGCAAAAGCGGTGATAATGTCTTTCTGGGTGGTGGCCTAGCCTATACCCCGATCGACACAGACACCATTCTAAGCTTTCAGCTTGGCTGGTCTTATGAAACTTATTTTCAAGATAGCAGCAACGGCAAAATTGATCCGCTCACCGGTGGCCGCGGACTCTTGCTGCATCCAACCGTTGTTTATTCACCTACACCCGGCTGGTTGATTTTCGGCGTCTTTTCACTGCCTGTCTGGCAAGCCTACCAAGACCCAGGCTCCCAGGATCGATTTAGAATCGGCGCAGGCGTTGTCTACAGCTGGTAAAGTCTCGGGCAAGCCTGTTACAGGCCTTGCCCTGCTACTTTAGGAGCAGCAATTTCTTCGATATAGACTTTCATATGCTCTTCAATCACCAGCGGGGTGCCCACCGCAATGCCCTGATAGAGTTCAGTAATGTCTTTGTTAAACATTCTCAGACAGCCGTGCGAAGCTTCGGTGCCAATGCTATTGGGCTTATTGGTACCGTGGACGGCATAACCCGACCAGTGATGGGTGTACTGATTTTCCCGATAGATTCTCAGGCGATAAGAACCCCAGTCAGAAGCCGGATGCATGACGTCTTTGGCCCCAATGAGCCAAAAGCCTGGCTGGGTCGGCAAACTCGGTCTGCCGGTTGCAACCGGATAAATCTTATGCAAAACGCCTTCTTTAATCCAGTACAGGCTAAAGCTGTATTTGTCAGCAAGCAAATAGCTATGATCCGGCGGTTCAATCCCAAAGCTAAAAATCTGCACCGCCGGACTGGTCTGAGTCCGGCCCTCGCTTAAATGTTCAATCTGCAGACGATGTCGACCCTGGGGCATCGGCAAAGCAGGTAAAACCTGAGTTCCAGCCGCTGTCATCTCTTGAGTATGTACGGTTTTACCATCTAACAACACGCTCAGGGTACCAGGCCCAGCTTCGACGGTGACAGGTGTAAGTTTACTGCCAAAAACACGATTGGGAGCCAGATTGAGTTTTAAAGTTGTGTTGTTAACACTTGCAAGAGTTATGGCTAAAGGTTTGCTGCGAGCCATTTCAGCCCCGCTGACATCTAATAAGCGGGCAATCACCTGGCCTGATGATGAGTCTGGGAGCCTAAACTCAACCTGGGCATTGGGTTGTTCCAGACGCGCCACTTCAATACCACCGCGCTCAATAATCAGTTTTTCAGCAGGCATGGACAAGCTGACCAGCAACCGGCCATCAGCCTTCCAGCTTAAGCTAACAGGCGCTAAATCTACTGCTAAGCGAGCAGGTATTTCAGCAGCCCTGACACTTGGCAACAGCACAGCGGGTAAAACCAGACTGAGTAAAACGGCGGCAGCAACTCTCATTTAGTATGATCTCACCAGCATCTGGGTCACTTTGCCACCTTTGACATAAAAGTCAGTGCCCTTACGGCCGCCCAAACTGTACTGGATATACAGTCTGCCGCGCTGCTGTTTTTTTAACTGGCTGCCATAAGCTTTTTGCAGAGCTGCTTCTGTTGAGCCCACACCCACACCTTGAGGGGTTTTAAAGACTGGGCTGTTAATCTCAAAGATAAACACTTTATGATTGACATCGCTATAAACTTGCAGCGGGTAGTTATTGTTAGCGTCTTTGGCTCCGTAGAAATAATAATAAACGGTCTGGCCTTCGTATTCAGTATCTTTACCAGAGGTCGTCAACTTTAAACCAAAGGGATTTTGCTTCAGGGAGCTATCTGCGACACCCAGCTGAATCCCGCCCACACTGGTTCCAGGCTGAATCGCAGTATTGGCAGCCCAGACCTGATTAAACTGATTAAAACTTGGCAAAGGCGCCTGCATCACCACACCACTTAAAAGGGCTGCACCCATCAGAATAGAAAGCAACTTACGCATAAAACAGTCATCTCCAGTGAGTCACTTAAGGGCCAGGATGCAAACGAATAAGCTCTAAGCACCGGCGCCTGAAGTTAGTATAACACTGAGGGTTTGGAGACGCTTTGTGTCTGTTCAGAGGCGAAACACCTATAGTTAGCCTGCAAGGCCCAGTTTAGAAAGATTCACCTAAACTGTAGTCTAAGACTAGGCC
>CAJYHH010000617.1 GCA_913773825.1 Candidatus Sericytochromatia bacterium
TCACAGGCTGACGCTGTGCCCTTTCACAATTATTGGTATTTTGTGCTAATGGCTCTGCTGTCCCTGATGTTTATCGCCAGTTCATTTATCGTCTATGTCCGCCGCAATATTCTGCCCGGAGGCAAAGACAATAACCGGCGTTTAGCCCCTAGCAGCGTCCGCAGCTTCTAACCCAGCCAATTCTCTTAGCTGCTTAAGCGCTCTCAGGAAACAATAAGCTAGACTCAAACTCCATTCAAAGCAGCGCTGTATCGAACCTAATTGCACACGGCTTTGTTTGCTCAAGCCCACTCCCAATACCAGGGGTGGGCTTTTTTCATTTTTATTTCTTTGATAAGCTCAGCCGCTTGTCCGCAGCATCATCTTATTCCATCCTGTGGGCTTGGCCTTTAAACTAAAGCTGATGCCAGCGTAAATCGGGAGGTGCAGCATGCAGGACGATCAAAACAACGCTCATTACGATGAGTATAAAGACAACATAGACCAAGGTCCAGCCCCTGAAAGCCGTCATCAAACACGCATTGGCAAATCAGCTAAAGATGTCAGGCTGCCAATTATGGCCTTTTTGGCTGGTGGTTTACTGGTGGCAGGCCTGACGGCAGTCTTACAGCTCAGCAATAAACCGACAACACCTGTCGCAGAGCTGCCACAGCCAACCGCCACGCCTGAGATTATCATCGCCAATCCAGACGATGAGATTATTTTCCACTCTACTCCAGCGCCTGTCGCTTCTGCACAAGCTAGCCTGCAGCCGACTGCGCAGCCCACAGCAGTGAGTTTGCCCAATCAGCCTGAACGCGTCATGTATATCAGTGGACAAAGTTCAAATGTCCGTACAGAGCCGGGTCTAAGCTCTCAAGTTTTAACCAGCCTGAGTAAAAACACAAATGTCATGGACTCTGGCCAGCGCAAAAGCAGCCAGAATATTGTCTGGGCTCAGATCCGTCTGGCTGACGGCCAACAAGGCTGGATTTCAGCCAACCTGCTGTCAGCTACACCTATCAGTCCACCCATCGCCACTCAGACGGCAGAACCTAACGAGGGGCCGACGTCCCCGCTATCCTCTGCACCAGCCAATAAAGCAGTGGCTGAAGCCAGCATTCGATCTAGAGCCCTGCGCTTTAAAACCGCCTGGGCCAATCGTGATCTCGCAACTGCTGAGACCTTGATGCACAATCAATTTAGCAGCAGTGAACAATTGGGTAAAACGGCCTGGCTCAATCAGCGTAAAGCTGAAGCGGCCAAAACCAAAAGCCGCAGCATTGAATGGCAGGAGGTTCAGGTTAAGCTCTCAGGCAATAACGCTGAGCTGAGCGCCATTCAGCACTACCACGATGTCTTTAAAGACAACCAGACCTATGATTCGTCTGTGCGGATTCATTTAGGCTTAGTCCGCTGGTCAGATGGCAACTGGTATATCATCAGAATGAGATATTCACCGGCTTAGGCTTAATCCTTGCAGGACCAAAGCCAATTTACAGCACAAAAGAGGTTTATATGCGCAGCATTGTTTATCAGCAATTTGGCGATCCCAGCGAAGTCCTTGAACTCAGCGAACGGCCATTACCAGAACCTGGCCCAGGTGAAGTCCGAGTCAAGATGACCCTCTCTCCGATCCACAATCACGATCTCTGGACGGTTCGAGGCTCTTATGGCGTCAAACCCTCTTTGCCTGCCCAGGCGGGCTCTGAGGCAGCTGGCGTGATTGATGCGCTAGGCGAAGGCGTCAGTGGCCTGTCAATTGGACAGCGTGTGGTCACCAATGCCCCTGGCACCTGGAGTGAGGCTTTTATTGCCAAAGCCCAGGGCATGATCCCTTTGCCCGATGCCATTGATGATGAAACAGGCTGTCAGATTATCGCCATGCCCCTGAGCGCCCTGATGCTGCTTGAAGATCTCAAGCTCAGCAGCGGCCAATGGATGATTCAAAACGCAGCCACTGGAGCAGTTGGCAAAAACCTGGCGATTATGGCAGCCACACGCGGCATCAAGGTCATCAACCTGGTACGGCGCGATGCGGGTATTGATGAGCTGAAAGCGCTTGGGATCGAATATGTCGTCAGCACAGCTTCTGACAACTGGCAGGAGCAGGTTAAAGCCCTGACGGGTGATGAACCGATTATGAGCGCTGTTGATTCAGTCGGTGGCAAAGAAAGCGGCCAACTGCTCAATCTGCTTGGCCAGGGTGGTGAGTTAATTGCCTTTGGCTCCATGACAGGCCAACCCATGGAACTCAACACAGGGGACATTATCTTTAAACAGACCCGCATTAGAGGCTACTGGGGCGCAAAAGCTTTTCCAGCAGCCCGTCCTGAAGATCTTTCACGCTTAATCGGCGAGCTGTTTCAAATGGCCATCAAAGGAACTCTCAAGCTGCCTGTGGATGATATCTTTGATTTGTCTCAGGCCCAAGAAGCGGCCACAGCCAGCCTTCAGCCTGGTCGAGCAGGTAAAGTGCTGTTTAAAGCCTAAGCTCGGTTAATCTTAATCAAAGAGGGGTCTGAGAAATAAATTCTTCAGCCCCCTCTTTTTCATAGGTTGATTATTTAATTCTGATTTATTGGAAAGACCGTTAAGCAACTTAGAATTAAGGATTTTTGTAGAAAGTTGTCACCTCACCTGAAGGAGTAATTTTCCGAATTGCATGATTCGCTGTATCTGCAACATATAAATTATCCGCCTGATCCAAACTTAGAGCAGTTGGGACGTTAAAATTTGCTGACTCACCTTGGCCATCCTGCAAGCCTTTTTTACCTGATCCTGCCAAAATACGCATCTCTGCTTGACTCCTATCACTTGCTAATTCTATTTTCCAAATCACGTGATTAAGGGGATCACTCAGATAAAAAACGCCTTTTGAATCTGTACGGAGATTATGGGGATGTATTTTGATTTGAGGAGTTTGTTTGATAGGAATGATTCTTTCGGACCCAGGCAATGGATTTGTAATATCTACAGGCAAATTTTGATACTCAATCAACTGAAGCGGCATAGAGGAAAAAGGTTCTCCATCAAAACCAGGAACTGTGAGTATAAATGGTTTGCCTTGATAGAACGTATAATTATAATGATTGGCTAAACTAAATACAAAAGAAGCCGTAAGGCTTTCAGATAGCGCACCCGTTAGCAGATTTTTTTTGCGGAGACGATAATCATCAAAGGTTCCATCTGCTGAAATTGCAAAATGCAATTCATCCTTTTGAATTTGCATCGCATAAGGAGCAGAGAAGTCAGGTTGAGGGGGCTTTGGTGAGCCATGATTATAGGCCCGATTTTTTTCCCTTATTTCAGTCAGGATGCTTGCTTCTAAAGCAGGATTCAGTTTAATAATCGCGGCTTCTTTCTCATTATTCAGATACAAGTTGTGAGCAGAATCAATTTCCAATTCTGTACCCATCAGACAACTAAGACGAGAGTTATCTTTGAGAAGTATTTCTGGTTCTGCCTGCTGACGCAGTAAAAAAATGACATGCTGTTTGAGTAGCAAAGGATTTTTTAGAGGAAGTTTAGCGCATTCAGTTAATAAATCACGCTCAAGGGTCAAACTCCAGGCATTACTGCAAGCTGAGTTGATTGCGTAAACTGTCTTGCCATCAGGTGTCACAGCTAGGTCCGTCGGAAATCGCAGCTTGGGGTTGGGTTCTGGGGGCTCACAATAGTAAGTCGAGCCGTTTGCTATTTTGATCTCAACCGTCCCGGTTGGCAGCACCGTTGGCGTCGGCACAGGACTAGGCGTGCTGAACAAACTTGGATCCAGACTAGGGGCCGGTTCAAAGTAAACGGGGCTAATCGTTGGAAATGGGGTCGGCCGTATCTCCGAAGAATGAGATGTGTTCGCTGACGGGCTTAACTGACCTTCCTGACAAGCCGTTAACAAAAAAAGAATAATAAAGGTGTGTAGTGATAAACGTTGCAATCTTTTACCATCCCGAACTCTATTCATCTTTACCCTCATATTTAAGTCTAGTTCTGTTCTAAGTGTTCACGTTTTCGGGGGAAGGTCAATTCTTATTCAGACGCTTGAGCATTTGCTTGCAAAGAAAAGTCTTTTAACTTTAGATAACTCACCTGAAGAGGGGTTTTACCCAATTCAAAATTTGTAGAATTACAGTCCACTGCCTGACACTTTACATCTTCAAAAAATAATTGACCATTTCCATTTTTATCTAAGGCAATGTTAAAGTCGTAAAGAGTAAAATAGCTGGGATAATCATATCTTTTTAACTCACCCAAATTAAATTGGTTGAGTTCCTGAATGTATAGACTATCTTTTTTTGCAGATTGATCATGCTGAAGGCCCACTAAAAGGCCCTTACCGTCTGCGTTAACAAACACTTTCCGTTCGGAACGATTTAGTCGATGGGTTAATTCATGATTAAAATGCTGTCCATCAAATTGATAATCTTTAATTGGATGGAGAGATAAGTACTGAGTTACGACTCTGTTACCTACTTGAGTCGATTTTTCATGGAAATAGGCAAGCACAAAACCCTTTTCAGTACGAATTAAATGAAAGTCATATCCATCAACAGAATCTATTATTTGAGGCATAGGATCAACAGAAAGCTGCGTAAAACGATGTAAAATCAATTTACCACGAGCTCCTCTGTATATAAAAAAACCAGAGCCTTTCTCATCAATAAAAGAATCAAGTGTGTTTCTGGTACCTGACTGACTGACTAAACTTGACTGGTGTAATAATTGTGGCTCATCAGCAATATACTCATTCACCTTTGCATAATAAATATTTGTAGGTTTTCCCAAACCGTCACTAATGCCAGGCTGTGGGTACTCATCACTTAAAAGTATATAGCCTTGTCCACTCTCATTCAAACTTACTGAGTGAATTTGAAATTTAGAAAATGACTTGTTCTGGATTGCTCTCTCACCCTCAAAAGATAGCATACGAGAATTAACAGGGTTTTCATAATCAGGGTTTCCTGTCGGGCCTTCTTCCCTAAAAACAAAAAAGCTTTTGCCCCCAGCATTCCACTTGCCTGAGGCAAAAGTGGTTTTCTTTAATGACGGATTTATCGGAAATTCTTTAAATTGCTTGCCGTCTTGAAAAATATTTAAATTACCTTGTAGGTTTTGCCAAACAATCTTTTCACCATCAAGCGTATGAATTTTAAAAAGCTTAGAACCAGATGCTTCAGTTACTCCATAAGGCAAATACTGAGGGGATAGCTTTGTTATAGCTGATGGCAGAACTGATGGTGTTTCACTTGGGTTCGGGGAGGGTATCTTTGTTGGCTGAGGCTCGGGCAAAGTTAGCGGAAGATTTTGGGGTGAAGTCGTTGCAACAGGATTTGAAGGTAATGAAACTGTCTTTTCTTTAGCTGCACAACCATTGAGCAAAAATCCTAATACAGGCACGATAATAAACCGTTTTTTGTTCATGAACCTTTTTCTCTAGTGAAGATAAAATTAATAAACCCAAGAATTATGTGACGCACAGGATTTTCATTTGTTCACTCTCTATGAAGTATCTAGTAACTTAAGCACCCGGCTAATTTGGAGTTTTAATATATCTAAATCGCTCCAAAAAAGTCCTTGGAAAAGCGTGAGTTAAAGCGGTGTCGCCGTGTTTGACAAGGCATTGAAAGCTGGCTAAGCCCGCCCTAACTTTGCGAAGCAGTTCTGACCCATCGCGTGAACTGTCATTGCCACAAATCCTCGTTTTCGTGGTGCCCCAAACTCTCTCAATAAGCTGGTTGTACCAGGGGAGATTAGGACGGAATGGGAAGCTATTCCAAGCGGTCTGCATGTGCTTTGACAAAGTCCCGAATGCATGCTGCCGTATGCGTTCTGACGTTATCGATCATGAGGTAGAGTTTGCCTGGAACCTGAACCAGTAAGCGCGGCAAGAAGCCATTGAGCTCCGCACAGCGTTTGCGAAGATGGACCTGTTAGAGAAACCTGTTTACTGGCGGGATCGTAAGCCTTAAACGCATAAACCCGTTTGTTGGTGCCCGGCGTGGCGTCGACGGGCGGCTCACCGCGAAGCGACCAGCTGGCGCGGATCGGGCTGAGCAAATGAAAGTCAGCCTCATCAACGTAAAGTAGATGAGCTGTGGATTTCAGCGTAGCTTTGAATTCGGCCAGACGAGCTAGTTTCTGTTCAGCCAACAGATCAGTGCTCTGAGCGGATCCCACCCTGGGCCGTTTCCAACTCCACTTAAGCTCATGAAAATGGCGGCGCACGATTTCCGGCGAACAGAGCCGGTCCGTTGAGGGAGGGTTTGACTCAGCATCCGGCTGGTCCAGACCTGACTGCATGGCCATATGCGCAGCGAATCTTAAGCGTACGTCAGCACGTGCGGGTCATGTTGTACTTCCATTTGGCGCGGACGGCCGGAACGGCAAAGATGATTCAATGATGCCCAGCCGGAGCACAAAGAATAAAAAAATGGGCTAAGTTTACCATTATACAAAAAATAAAAAAGGTGCCTCATAAGGCACCCGATTGCGTAGAGAGTAGAGAATAGAAAAATTTTACTTATCGGTGGCTTTCCGATAGAGATAGTAGCCGCCAGCTGCCAGACCGGCTGCTGCGACACCGACGCCGATGGCGACGCCTGCTGAGGCGACTTTCGGGCCACCTACAGAAGAGATTAACTTAGTCAGGGCAGGACCCTGGGGAACTTTCAGGCCAACGCTCGCCAGTTTGCCAGCGACAACCTGAGCTGTACCGTATCCGCCGAGGTTCGAGAGCGGAGCGCTCAGGCGAGCCGTGATAACGGACAGAGTGGCAACGGTGCCAGCAGCCCCAACTGCGCCACCAATAGCGGCAGCAGTGCCGACATCTTTGAGCAGGCTGGATTTGGGTTTAGCAGGGGCAACCGGGACAGCGGGCTGAGCAGGAGGAGCAGGCTGGACAGGAGCTACAGGCGCGGGCTGAGCAGGTTCAGCAGGCGTTGCGGGAGTCGTATCAACTGGTACAGCGGGCTCTGCGGGCTGGGGAGGAGCCACAGGAGCAGGCTGAGCAGGAGCTGCCACTTTAATCGGGAGCAGCAGAACCTGGTTAGGATAAATCAGATTAGGATTTTTGATTTGAGCGCTGTTTAGACCATGGATAGCAGGCCATTTGGTGGCATCACCGAGCTTTTCTTTGGAGATGTTCCAGAGATTATCACCTTTTTTAACGGTGTAGGTCTCTAGCTTGTCGCCTTCCTGCATGCCAGGAGTGGATTGGACTTGAACAGGCGCTTCAGCAGCGGGACGGACCGGGGCTTGGGGGAGGGTCTGAACCGGGAGGGCGTTCGAAACGTTAATCTGTGTCATGTTCCAATACTCACTTACGCTTGATGATTTATATATGAGCCCGATCGAATCTGATCTGACCGATCATAATCGTATATTAAACTAAATATAGACTCAGCATAAATTATACCCCCAAGGAGCTCAACAGTGCCAGCCTGGCTTGTTACCTGGAACCCTAAACTCTATCCCTGGCATGACTTTCAGCAAGACTTGGCTGAGTTAAACCAAAAGGGACATATTGACTTTAGCTGGAGCTGCAGTCAGACGCGCCGCATCCAGCCAGGTGACAGAATCTGGCTGATGCGCCTAGGTGAAAGACAGCGCGGTATTTTTGGTCAGGGCAAAGCGTTGAACGCTCCTGTAGAAGGGCCTAGCTGGCGTGATCCAACCCGAACCCAGATGTCGCTTGAAATTCGCTGGACGCACTTATTAGACGCCCATACCCAGCAACTGGTCTTACCTCAGGAATTACTCAAGTCGCACCCCGTACTCTGCTGTCAAAACTGGAGCCCTCAGAGTTCTGGCATCAGGATTCCTGATACAATCAATGCTGAGCTTGAAAAAGTCTGGCGCAAGTTTGTGAAACAGGCATAGTAAGCCTCTAAATCTATAGTCCGGAAAACGCCTGAGGGTAGGTAATTTCGATACTCTCAAGCTCGTTTAACACACCGGGCTGGAGTTCCAGAACCATTAAATAAGGGCCTGAATAAGCACACTTGATTTTAGCGCCCAGCTCAAGGCTATAGCCAAAACGGCTGTAATAAGCGGGTTCACCGAGTACCACTGACAGCACTTCACCGCTAGCCTGAAGCTGTTGATGAGCCGCTTGAATCAGCTTAGAGCCAATCCCCTGCCGCTGAGTATCAGGCATAACCGCAATCGGCGCCAGCGAAACCACAGGACCAATCTCAGGCAGACTCTGCAGACGACTAAACAGCAGATGCCCCAACAGTGCGCCATCCTGCTCGGCCAGCAAAGAGAGCACCACAGCAGCTTCGTCATTGAGGGATTCGATCAGCTGGGCTTCACCGGGCTGGCCAAAAGCCAGTTCATGAATTCGACTGATACTCCCAGCATCACCAGGCTGAGCCGGACGAATTGTTAAATCTTTTAAACTCTTTAGGCTCATTACAAGCGGCACACAATCTGAATATCGACCTCAATTCGATCAGGGCGGGTGGGTTCTTTAGGGACAGGCTTAATGGTTACAGAGGTACATTGGCCCTCAGGATGACCTTTTTCAACCAACCAGGCGCTGAGCTCTTCGCGCAGTTTAATCCGCCAGGCTTCCTGATCCCCTTTGGGCTTATCAGTCATAAAAATTGCGCGTAGCGGTGGGCCTTCACGCGGTGGCTGCCCCGAAGGGGTTGGCAGCGTGGTGCTCATCATCTGCAGATTTTTAGGCATCAGGCCACGCTGCTCCAACCACAGGCTTAAAGTCACCTGACTCAGTTGTTCCAGAGGATTGACTGAAGCTGAAGAAGCAGAAACAGGCTGAGAGGCAGATGATGAACTTGAAGCCTGAGAATTTTCAGGAATCTGGGCCTCGGGTTCAGGATGATGAGCACAGGCTGACAGGCTGGTAAGCAGCCCGATAAGAATCAGAACTTGAGTTAACCGCATACAATCTCCAGTTGGACTTCACGCATCGGCGCGTCGATCCCAGCAAAAAAGGCATCCTGCTGGCCTACTTTAACGCTTGTACATTCAGGGTTGAGACTGCCCAAACGTGTAAACAGGTCACGGGCTCTCGTGGCAATTTGTTGCCGAAAATTTTGCTCGTTCAGCGTGGCGAGTGGCACATAAAAACGCACTTGCTGGACGTAGAGCTGACGTTTGCCACCTAAAGCCAGAGAATCGTAAGTGACAAAGACATGAGATGCCGGTACTTCAGGAAAAGCGCGATAAACATCCTTTACTACCTGATTGACGTCTTTAAAAGGATGTTGCTCGGGCTCATAAGCCTGACGGCTGGCACAGCCACTGATCACAAGCAAAAACAAAAACGGCACAAGGCGGTGCATAGAAGCGCTCCAGAATAATTACTGGGTGAAAGTATAACATGGGGGAGAGAAAGGACCTCAACAGCCGCCATTTAAAGGCCTCAGGCCAGTCTGGTTCACTTGCAATATCCTGAGTTTGACAGCTGTTTAGATATTCAAATCTTATAAAACTATGGCAGACCGTCAACTCAGTCTTTAGAGTTAAGTATCGCCGACAAATGGCGTAGCCACACAATCTGAAGCTCTAAAGCGAACTAACAGAATTAAGTGAATTCTGTTAGTCGTTCTAAACGATACGCCCTAAATCCTTGTATAAAAATGACTGCGTCTGTTAGCTTTAAATCATGGGTTCTGAGCCAGTTCAGAGATTCTGAACCGAATTAGCCAACAAAGCTTGTTTTTATGTCTTTTTTATACGCCATTCTGGCTGAAATCAGGAAGGGCGACAAGCTGGCTGGTTTATTTCGAAATTCTGATCAGGCTCAGGTCCCGAGACCTGATAGCAATACCAGGTCACCCAAGATGTCGGAGCCGCTCAGCATGCTGAGCGGCTCCTTTCATTTAAAAGTTTGCTTAGAGCGATATCAAGGGAATCAGTGAGCAGCTTCGATATCGCCTAGCTGCAGATGCCAGAGATCAGCATAAATGCCTTCACTGGCCAGCAACTGATCATGATGACCTTGTTCTGCAATCTGGCCATCACGCAGAACTAAAATCCGGTCAGCCTGACGAATCGTGCTGAGGCGATGGGCAATAATCAAAGCCGTACGCCCCTGAACCAGACTGTGAAGATTGCGCTGAATCGCGCGCTCTGTCTCAGTATCAACCGAACTGGTGGCTTCATCTAAAACCAAAATCGGCGCGTTTTTAAGCAAGGCTCTGGCAATACTCAAACGCTGGCGCTGACCACCGCTTAACTTAATGCCGCGTTCACCGACTAAGGTTTCATAACCGGCTGGCAGGGTCATAATAAAATCATGAAGCTCAGCGCGACGAGCCGCCTCGACTAAAGCCGACTCATCAACGCTGGCCAGGCCATAGGCGATATTTTCGCGCAGACTGCCGTGAAACAGATAAACATCCTGACTCACCAGCGCAATCTGACGGCGCAGCGCCTGAAGCCCCAACTGATTGAGCGGATGG
>CAJYHH010000618.1 GCA_913773825.1 Candidatus Sericytochromatia bacterium
CACGACGCTCTTCCGATCTCCTTACTTGTGGCGGCCGGGCCAGATATCGCGGATCAGGCAATTGCAGAACGGGTTCAGCCTGGTGATTTAGTCATTTCAGCGGATATTCCTTTAGCCAATGACGTGATTGCCAAAGGGGCTTTTTGTCTGGACCCACGCGGCAAAATGCATAACGCTGACAATATTCATGAACGCCTGAGTATGCGCAATCTGATGGATGAACTACGCGGCAGCCGCGATAATTTTGGCGAAAACTTGGGTGGGCCACCGCCATTTCATCCGCGGGATCGCCAGGCCTTTGCCAATGCGCTAGAGCACTTTTTTAGACAAGCGGGCCTTTAGCTATTACAGGCGGCAGCTCTTCATCAAGCTGGCCTAACACATGCACAATCCGTTTTTGGACGCCCAGTAGGGCATCAGGCAAAAACGGAAAATGGTCAGGGTCCGGTTTGCGAATCCAGGCAATAAAGGCCGCGACTTCGTGCTGGGGCACCCCTTCTTCGCGCAGCAAATATGCCAGGTCCCAAATCAGATGTAATAAATAATTCAGGCGCTGGGTGCGCAGCAGCATCGGTTGAATCTTGTGATAGGTCTTCCAGGCCCGGCGCAGCTTGAGTTCTGCTAAGGTATTGCGCAACTGGCCCTGCAAAATTGAGAGCAGATCAAAACCCTGATCAGCCAAAGCCTGATCCCCTTCAATCACCGGCAGCAGACTGTCAAAAACAAAGCTTTCAACTTTAGCTAAACGGGCTTTATAGGTGCGGCGATACAGCATCGCTGAAACACCCGCATTGACAACAAAACTGCTGACTGCAGCAATAAACAGCGCCAAAAAACGAGTATTAAATGTCTCAATTGGGGTGCCCTGAGGGACCAGAATCATCAGCAGCGCTGTAAAAGCCGCCACCGGGTAACCAGCCCCGACGCGTAGCGCAAAAGCACTGCCGATCGCTGCTCCAACGGCCAAAGGCAAGCCTAGCAACGGGGTAAGCGCCAATAAGTTAGACAACATGCCCCAGACGCCCCCAATCAGACTACTGGCAATCTGGCTCCAGGCGTTGCGGACGCCGATTAAAACCGTTGGCGTAATACAGAGCACAGCCACAAAAGTTGAGGTAACGTGATCAGGATTGTCAAGCACAGTGTCGAGCAATAAAGCAATGGCACAGGCCAAAGCCGCTTTAAGCACAATAAAAGCAGGATTCGAAAGACGGGTTTCCATAACAAATGTCAGGATAACCGTCAGCGCAGTCTTTCAGCTAGAACATCACCCAAACATCCCCTAAAAACAACTTTAAGGTTTTTAATTACCTGGCATCACCAGCAGGCGATCAACAACGTGTACCAAGGCTTTATTCGAATTGAGATCAGGTGAAATGACCTGGGCACTCTGAACAAAAAAGCGTCCATCTTCAAAACGCGTCAGAGTAAACGGTACCCCTAACATCGACACAGGCATATTGCGGGCATCTTTAAGCTGTTGCAGGCTCATGCGTTTTTGGAGCACATGTCCGCGTAAAAAATCCAGCAATCGCGCTTTATGGCTAGACAGATAAGCAATTTCTTCGGGCGGCAAAGCGTTTAAAGCGGCATTAGTGGGAGCAAACAGGGTGGTATTGCTATCTTGCAACAAACCCATCAGATCAGCTTTAACAAGTAACTGGGCAAATAGACCCAGCTCCGGCGCAGCCGATTTCAGGCTGACAATCGCGGGATGCTCTTTGCCTACCACAGGTGAAGTTGAAACAAGTTTGTAAGTCTGTTTTTGGCTGGTGGGCACCAGACGACCATCGTCAGATTTAATCATGGTTTGAGTCTGTGTATGGACCTGATTGCCGGTCTGAACCTTTGTGACTTGTTTAACCACTCGTGTATCTGTGTCATTAGCATCGACTTTATTGGGGTTAAAGGGTTCTTGAGGCTTACAGGCAACCACAGTTAGTGCCGTTAAAGCGATACCGGCAAATAACCGTTTAATGGGCTTAAAACGCAGAGAGAATTGATTTTTAACCGTCTTGTTAGTAAGAGTTGTCATAACCAGGGCCTCCTGGGCAAGTGCGTATTCTGTGCTAACGTAGAGCCTAGCTCAAAACAAGTTTAAATCGCATAAAGCGCTGACAATCTCCTGTAAAATAGCGGTAAAAACCAAGTAAAACCTTCGCAGCCTGTCCTCTTGCGTCATACTCTGCTGCGCGACATAATGTTTTGCATCATGTTTTGAATGAGATTGACCATGCCCACCCAGAGAACCCTCGCCCGCATCAGCCTGAGTGTTTTAGCCGCCGTTTCTCTTTTCAGCGCCCTTCAGCCAGCTTTTGCCCAGCCCATGCTGATTCCGCAGGCCCCCCAGGCAATTGAAGAACTCCCCGTCACAACCGAACCTGTCTTTGAAGACGTGGCGGATATTCAGACCCGCGTGCTGAACCGCTGGCGCGACATTCAGGCCAGCGGCAGAATAGTCCCGCGTGAAAAAATTCAAAAACTGCTAAACGATGCCGGTGACATTCTCAAAGGGGGTTATCAGCAGGAGCATACTAAGTTCAAACAAGCTCAGGCTTTATTAGTTGAAGCTCAGGTTTTGATGATGCCCTCGCGCCCAGTCGAAATGCGCGGCGTCTTAATCGACGCGGACATGATCGGCGTTGACCCGGCAGCTTTGGGCAGATTATTAGATAAACTCAAAGCAGCAGGCTTTAATGCGGTCTTTCCGGAAGTCTTCCGCCGGGGTTATGCGCTTTTTCCTAATCGGGTTGCAGAAGTCGATCCACTGTATCTAAAACGCGGCATTGACGGGTTGCAGATGGTCACTGAACAGGCCCAGGCCAGAGGCTTACAAGTTTACCCCTGGCTATGGACCTTTAGGGTCTTTTCGCCATCTGCCAGCACCGGAAACCCTGTCTTTGACCGCTTGCCGGCCCTGATCTCCCCTCAGCTGAATAAACCCGCCAGCAACGAAGGCGGCGAAGGGCTCGAAGACGAATCAGCCGCTTTTGTCAGCCCGGCTTCGCCTGAATGGCGCCAGCTGTTAAGCATGCTGGTCAGTGATTTAGCCCGGACTTATCCGGTTCAAGGATTTTTGCTGGACTATATTCGCTATGGCAATAACGCTACCAGCGACCAGCTCAGCCAGACTCAATTTAATATGGAATACTTCCGCAAAGTTGGGTCTTTTCCGCCTAAACCCCTCGATCCCGCTTCGGATCTTTATGCAGAATGGCATCTTTGGCGCGAAGAACAAGTCTCGCGCATGCTTCAGCAAATCAGACTTTCAATGGCCGAGACCCGCCCCGGCCTGAGCCTGGGCACAGCGGTGTTCCGCAACGAAGTCAGCGCCCGCAACACCAAAATGCAAAACTGGCGCTATTGGTCAGATAACAACTGGGTTGATTTTGTCTCACCGATGCTTTACGCCAATTCAGCCAGTCAGCTTGATCTCTGGCTGGACTGGGAGTCTGACCAGCGCAATCGCCGCGATATGCTCTATCCCATTTTAGGTTTACAGAGCCTGCGCACACCAGGAGAACTGTTTAATCAGCTGGGATTACTACAGAGTCGCCATATCCCTGGCGTTGAGCTCTTTGCCGTCCGCCGTCTGGATGACCGGACCTTAAGCTGGCTCCAGCAAGGGCCGTTTAGACAGCCTGCTGAAGTCCCCCATTTAAATCTGCTAAGCGCTGTGCGCCGCCAGCTTAATAGCACCGCTGACTGGCTCAATAGCCTGAGCCAGAATAATCCCACAGATTCTAAAACGAGCCTGGCATCAGCCTTTAAAGCTCGGGCCGGCAGTCTGGACACAAACCAGCTGGATAGCCAATTACAGGCCCTGCGCGAGCAAAGTGCCAATGCGGGTCTGGCGCCTGAGATGTTAAAAGAAGTCAGCGATCAGCTCGCTTATGCTCGAGCTCTAGCCGGAATTTTAAGCGAGCACAAAAGCGGTACAGTTAAACCACCAACCCGCCCACCGGACGCTGTCCGCCCCGAAGCCCGCGCTTTGCCGAGCTTACAGATTCCCTTTTTAGCTCAGGCGCCTCAGATCGACGGAGAATTAAGTGAGCCTGCCTGGCAACCTGCCGCAACGATTCCGACTTTATGGTGGAGCTCAGGTTCAGGGCGCGCTCAGGTGGGCACCCAGCTCCGTCTGGGCTATGACAATAACGCTCTGTATCTGGGCTTTAACAATGAAGAGCCACGACTCGACCGAATTAAAGCCAGCTTTAGAGGCAGCTCTGAACAACTGCCATCCAGTGGCGATGACACGATTGATGTCTTTTTAAGCCCTGGCAATCAGCCTCAGAAATACTATTATTTTGTAGTCAATCCCGCTAACTCCCGCTTTGCCAAAGCCAGTTTTGATAGTTCCTGGCGGGGAGACTGGCAAAGTCAGACCACTCAGAACGGCCGGGGCTGGCGCGTCGAAATGAAAATCCCCTTTAGCAGCTTGCGAGTCCCAGCCGGCGGCAGCTGGCGCGGCAACTTTTGTCGCCGTCGCCCCCAGGAGATTGCGCCTTATCACTGCTGGTCGATGACGTTTGGTGGGGTTCATCGTGTAGATCGCTTTGGCAGTTTGCAGTTTAGCCCCCAGCCCCCTACAAGTCCGGTACCACAGGCTTCGTCACCTGCTTTAAACGGACCCTGAACACAAAAGCTTAAAAAATTTTCATTTTAGGCCGGACAGGCCTGAACAGGCTTAAAAAAACATGCGCAAACCCAGGCACAGCCTGCCTCAGCCTGGGTTGACCATCAGAAATATCAAAGATATAATTATCGAGCAATCGTTGGTTATTCGTTGATCGTTACGTTGATTCTCAATCGTAAACGTCCCAGAACAGTCTTCATCGTTCGTACTTGTTTAGTAAGGGAATAGGGGTTGGCGGCATGGCAGAAGCATTTATTGGCAGACAACCTATTTTTGATCGCAATCTTCAGGTCTTTGGTTATGAACTGCTTTATCGCAGCGCTGACATGGACCGGGCCGTCTTTAGCGACGCCAATCACGCCACTTCAGTGGTCATGTCTAATACATTTTTAGAAATCGGGCTTGAGCGCTTAGTTGGCGACAAACCTGCTTTTTTAAATCTGACTCGGGCCTTTTTACTCGGCGAATACCCACTGCCCCAGCGTCACGACCGACTGGTCTTAGAAGTGCTTGAAGACATCACGATTGATGATGAATTGGTTGAAGCCCTCGAAAAGCTCACTCAAGCCGGCTACACCCTGGCCCTTGATGACGTTGTCGACCCGCTGCAGGTGTTTCGAATTCTGGATTTAGCCGATATTGTCAAAGTGGACTTAATGGCTACCAATCGTAAACATCTGGCAGAACACGTCAAAGTCTACAAAAGCCGTGGTGTTAAACTGCTAGCTGAAAAAATCGAAACGCAAGAAGAGTTTGAATGGTGCAAAGAACTGGGCTTTGATTATTTTCAAGGCTATTTTTTGTGTAAGCCCAGCGTGATTCGCGAAAAGAAGCTGATTGGCACCCGCATTCTGATTTTAAGTCTGT
>CAJYHH010000619.1 GCA_913773825.1 Candidatus Sericytochromatia bacterium
TGCTCCGGGTGGGGCCTGAAGTAATAAACAGGGCTGGTGTTCAAGGGTTTGAGTCAGAATCGGCAAAAGCTGGGCAAGTTCTTGGGCATCAGAGCTGGTTTGAGAATGATGAGAGGCTGTCATGGATTTCAGAATACCAGAGCGTGAAGATTTAATTCTTTCTTGACGGCGATTTTCCAGTTTTCTGGCAGTGTTTCGCTCACAATAAGGCAGTAATGACCAAGTGTTAGCCTCAAGATTGAATAACTGACAGCCTAAGGGTCTATTATTTCTGTTGACTGCTTGAGGTGGTAAAGGAGCGACGCCATGAATCGTTTTTGTCTATTGCCTCTGCTGATGGCCCTCAGTCTGACACCAGCCTGTGCTTCTAATCAGGCTCCTGGGACGATGATTCAAGTTGGCGAAAGTGCGCTTCAAGGTAAATTAGTCCTGCCTTATCAGATTCAGGATGCACAACCCAGTGAAGCAACGGCTTTAAGTCCAGAGCCGCTGAATCAAAGCGGAGACAATGAAGTGTATCGAGCGCCTTTAACACGCCTGGATCTAAAATTTTTACGCGCCAGTCTTGAGGGTGAACCTGTGACGCTGGACATTCAGCAAATCAATCTAGCTGAACATCAGACAACGGTGGATTACCATGTCAGCGATTTGCCTCCTTTGCCTACTGAGCGAGTGGCACGGCTTGAAATCCAGACCCGTGAAGGCCAGCCTTTATTAGCTGGCATTGTCAAACTGATACCCGGTCAGACCGGTTTTTACGATCTTGATGTTAAGAGCACCGCTTTGATGGTCAAAGTCACCGATACGCTTAACGCCCGCGAAATTAACGAACTGAGCCTAAGTGAACTCAAACTGCTCGAACTTGATCCCAGCCTGAGCACGGAACAAGCCTCAATCCGTTTTTTATTGCGTCGTGATGGTACCCTCAAAGATCACTTAGTCTGGAGCAAAACCTGGAACGACGGCAACGACAACGATCAATAATCTATTCTTGTTTATTTTTTCTTTTGCCTTTCAAACCCAAAACTCACCACCCACCACAAGGGCGTAGCCGTTATTCCTACCCCCCAAAACCCAAAACGTCGGCTCTGCCGGCTAACTTCTTCATGCTACTCTGTGACTGAACGTCCCTTTTAAGAGGTCACAGATGTCACGCCGTTTGCCCTTGCTTGTTCTCTGTCTGTCTTTGCTAACAGGCTGTATTCCGCCTCCTGGCTATCAGCCACCCCTTAGTCCTTCTCCGAGCGTTACACCCACACCTGAGCCCACTCCGACTCCGGTTGAAGTCCTGAGCAAAGTCAGCACGGTGGTAGGTCAAACATCTGGTAGCCGTGACGGCAATTTACAAACAGCGCAACTCGAACAGCCAACGGGTCTTGTAATCAATCAAACCGGTCTGATTTATCTCAGCAGTGCGCACACCATTCGTCGAGTGGGTCCCAAAGACAGTGTCAGCACTTTAGCCGGTGGCCCTGAAGGATATCTTGATGCAGCTGGGACGTTAGCGCGTTTTAGCCATCCTAATGCTTTGGTTTTTGACAGCCAGGGTAATTTATATATTGCCGATTCAGGCAATCATGCCATTCGTAAATTGAGTCCTTTAGGCCAGGTGACAACCTTAGTTGGCGGAACAGCGGGTTATGCTGATGGCCCTTTGATTGCCGCTCGTCTGTTTAATCCCAAAGGTCTGGCGATTGATGCTCAGGATAATCTCTATGTCAGCGAAGGGGGGCTGGTAACAGACGGCGGGATGACGCGTTTTCATATTCGCAAAATTACGCCTGCTGGTTGGGTCAGTACTTTAGCCGGATCCAGCCAGGGACAAGCTGATGGTCCTGGCGCCACCGCGGCATTTTTGCGTCCAGAAGGACTGGCAATTGATTCCCAAGGCAATCTCTATGTTGCCGATACAGGCAATCACCGTATTCGGCGCGTCAGCCCTGATGGGAGAGTCTCAACTTTTGCCGGCAGTGTGCAGGGCTACGCCGATGGGATCGGTTCTGCCGCTCGCCTGGATGGGCCTGCTGACATCGAGCTTGATCCTGCAACTGGCAATCTCTATGTCTCTGAGTATCAGGGTAACCGCCTGCGATTGATTACGCCGGGTGCTGCTGTCTCGAGTTTAATCGCTTCACCCGCTGGTTTTGCAGAAGGTCCCCTGACTACGGCAAGCGTGAATGGGCCGCTGGGATTACAGCTGACCACTGAAGGCGCGCTCTTGTTTTGTGACAGCCTCAATCATCGTCTGCGTCGGATCGACTGATGACCAGCCACTTTAAACGTTGCTTTAAACCGCTTTTTCAACTTGGCCTGGTGTTTGGCCTTGCCGTTAGTTTAAGTGTTGGTGGTGAACTGCGTGTTCAAGCCAAAGAGGTTCAGAACATCAGCTTTAGTGATGACTTAGTTGCGCGTTTACGCCGTAATCAACCCGAACAAGCTTTGATTCTGGAATGTGAAAAGCTCTTGGGCTTACCCGCTCAGGCCTTATCTGACGAGTCTGATTCAGATGAGCCTGAGGACTTTCGTGAGCAGGGATTTTTAAATCTGCTTGAGGCCAATCTGGATCAGAGTCCTGAAACAGAAATTCTGCTCTTAATCGGTCGGCGTGAAGAAAATCTGACGCTGGCGGTTTTAAAGCAGCAGCAGGGTAAATGGAATCTGGCTGGTCAGGTTCAGGTAGGCACCTGGTATTATGCGCCAGAACTGGGCTTATTTGCGGGTGGTGGGCCATCGCGTAGTTTTTATGTGCGCCAGCTAGAAGAGCGCGGCACCGGTATTTTTAAAGAGTCTTATGAGTATTACAAGCTGATTGACGGCAAGCTGGTGAGAGTCTTGAGACTGCCCATTGAAGCCCGTTTATATGGTTGGGGACAAGCCTTAAATCAGCATTTACACGTGCGGATTCAGCCTTTAGCGGGTGCTGATGACAGAATTGTGGTTACCTATCTTTATCGTTTTTTTGCTGGAGCAGACTATCTTGATCTAGGTGAAGACAGTGACGAAGAGCTGGTTTTTTTAGAGGGCCAGGCTTCACTTGACTATCTCTGGGATGCTAAAAGTCAGCGTTATTTGCCTGATTTTTATCCTGATCATCCCCTTAATCAGATCAAGCTGGAAAGCCTTGAGACCTATGGGGCACCTGAGCTTTTTGTGCGAGCTTTTAGCACTGAAATCGAAGCGCGTTTAAAACAATTGCCGCCTGAAGTGGCCAAACGGCTTAAGGCTTTGCTTGAGGCTGTTCCAGACTAATTATGTTTAAATAATTTCGCTTAAGATTGATAAAATTAAAATTATTTCAGAATTAATCGGGAACTTTTATGGGTACTCATGTGTCTGATGAGATCGGGCTCAAGGGTGCCAGCTTTATGCAGCTTGATCTGCAGCTCAATCTGCAGATTGTTCAGACTCAGCTGACATCGAAGAGTATCTCTGGGTAAAGGGGTGGCTCTTATGACGCTTAAACAGCGGATGTCTCGTTCTAAAACCAGCCGGCAGTGTGTGAACTGCCAAAGTTCTCAGGTCAGTCATCTCGGTACCAGTGTACTGACGGTGTCTGGCTATCTTTCTAGCGAAAGCGAAGTCGAGCATCGTTTTCGCTGCCGCAGCTGCTTTTTTCGCTGGAGCGAATACGTCTAGCGTCTGGTGTTAGATGTTAACTAAAAGCAGCAACATCGCAGATACAACAAAAGCCCCGATTGCGGGGCTTTTTGTTTGAGAAAATTTAATCAGCTAAGTTAGCTCTTAGCTATGCAGCATGACCTGTAGGCGAGCCATCAGCTCACGCTGTTCAACGGTCTGCTGTTGGCCAGAACGCAAATCTTTAATGGTCGCTTTGCCTTCAGCCGCTTCATCAGGGCCGACCATGACTACTAAGGGAATCCCTTTTTTGTCAGCGTACTGGAACTGTTTGCCAAGTTTTTGCGGGCTCAGAACCGCTTCTACTTTGATACCGCCGGCGCGCAGGCTGCGAGCGAGGGTTTGGCTCGCAATAAACATCTCGGCTGAGAACAGACCGACTAAAACATCGGTCTGGGATGTGATTTCAGGCAAGAGGCCGTGCACTTCAAGGAAGTCTTTAAGCGTGACATCCCCCATGCCAAAGCCGACGCCGGGCATCTGTGTATTGCCGAACATGCCGACTAAATTGTCATAACGTCCGCCGCCAAACAGAGCGCGACGATTGTCGGGATGTTGGTCGTAGACTTCAAAGACAATCCCAGTGTAATAGTCTAAGCCGCGCATAATCGAAGGATTAAAGCGGCAAACGGGTCCTAAGCCCATCGCGTTTACTGTGTCAAAGAAGCGGATTAGATCTGTATAACCTTTGCCCTCGCCGACAATGCTAGGAATATCAAGCAAGGGGCAAACCAGAAACTTTTCAAGCGTTTCAATCTGTTCCGCGTTACAGCCAGCAGCGGTCAGCAGATCATAAAAGGCTTCGGCTGGAATTTTGGCGCGTTTATCGATCGCTTTGGCAACCGCCTGGGTTTGGCCGGGTTCAAGCTTGAGGACTTTATCAAATAAGTCGTTCATCAGCTCACGGTGGTTGATCTGAACTTCAAAATCAGTTGGGCCCGCCCCAAAACCGCGCAGAACATCAATGGCCACCTGGACAATTTCAACTTCTGCTTCAACGCCTTCAACACCTAACAAATCGACATTAAGCTGCCAGTGTTCACGCAGGCGACCGCGCTGGGGTTGTTCGTAGCGCCAGAGATTGGGCAGGCTAAACCAGCGCACAGGCCGGGGCAATTGATTGGCTTTAGCTGCGACCATACGTGCCAGGGTCGGAGTCATCTCAGGGCGCATCGCGACTTTACGGCCACCACGATCTTCAAAGTGGTAAAGCTGTTCGTTAACAATTTCAGAGCCGGTTTTAGCCGCATAGAGTTCAAACAGCTCAAGCATCGGGCCATCATAAGGTTCATAACCATATTGGTTAACGCTGCGGCGCAGCTGATTAAACATCCATTCGCGCAGACGTTGTTCTTCGGGGTAAAAATCGCGGGTGCCTTTGTAAGGGCGGGTTGAAAGCTTATCGCTCATTGAGAGATTCCTTGGACGTGGACTATGGTCTAAAGGCTCTGAGCGATGGTCAAGAAGAGGCTGTGAAGAGGACGATCAAGCACGCTATCTATCACTATGTAGCACATGGCCCAGAGCCAATGCTATGATCACCTATTATGCCACAGAAAATCGCCCTCCTGGGGGGAACCTTCGATCCGGTTCATATCGGCCATCTTTGTATTGCAGAATGGGTGCAGCAGAGTCTTGGGCTTGATCAGCTTTTGTTTGTTCCAGCGGCTGTGCCGCCGCATAAGTTTCATGCGATTACACCCGCTTTGCATCGGGTCAGAATGCTTGAGCTGGCGATGGCCGAAGACCCTCGCTTTGGGGTTTCGACAATTGAGCTGGGCCGGACAGGGCCGAGTTATACGCTGCACACTCTGCAGCAGATGTCCCGTGAACTGGGTGAAGACACTGAGCTTTGGTGGGTAGTGGGCTTAGATTCTTTAATGAGTCTTCACACCTGGTATCACTACGAACAGTTTCCAAAATATGCCCGGCTGGCGATTTTGCCGCGTCCAGACCAAAAACTCAGCGAGCGTGATGAATTAGAAGACTATCTGGCAGAACAGCTGCCGATGTTTGTGGGGCATGTGGACTGGATTGAAATGCCGCGTTTGGAAATTTCATCCTCGTCCATTCGCAGTTGGTTGCGCGAAGGCCGGAGTTGTCGTTTTTTGTTGCCACCAGCGGTCTGGGACTATATTCAGCATCAGCGTTTGTACGGTGTAAAGGTTTAGAGAGCGCCAAGCTCGCACACACGCAACTAAGACAAGCACGCTCTGCATGCCGCTAAACTATCTTCACCCCCTCGCTTTATGCTAGACTGATCCCGTTATGAATGAGCACGAAATTGATACCCCCACTTTTGAAGAAGCACCTGCACAAGTTCAGGGGCCGCTTCTGACTGACGCTGATATTGAGCGTCATCTCCATGCAATCGAGCAATTGCTCGACGATAAAAAAGCCATTGACCTGGTCTCGATTGATTTACGCGAGAAGTCAACAATGGCTGATTTCTTTGTGATCTGCAGCGGTAACTCTAAGACTCATACCCGGGCTTTGGCTGAAACCGTTCACCATTATGTTAAAGATGAGGGGCTGCATATCTACAGCCTCGAAGGCAAGCACGAAGGCTCCTGGGTCCTGCTGGACGTAGGGTTTATGGTTGTGCATGTCATGCAGCAGACCCTGCGGGAATTTTACAATCTGGAGCAGCTTTGGTCCCATGCCCAGCAAAAGGATTCGTCTAAATAAAGGCCTGACGATCTTCGAGATCCTGACTGTTGCGATCATTATCAGCGTTCTGGCAATGATCGCACTTCCTAACTTTATTCGCTCAAAAAGTGATGCTCAGGAAGCAAGCGCTGAGACCAATGCTGGCGTGTTGCGGACGATGTTGGAGACTTATAAAGTCGATAATCACTTTTATCCTGAGGACCTGCGGACCCTCGGTTATGAAGCGACAGCCAAAAAGTATAATAAATCTGCCTCTAACCCTTTTACTGGTCTTAACGGTGAAGTTGAATCCGGTAAGTGGGCCTTAGACTATCTCGGAACCAATGGACCCATTGGGATGGTTGCTTATCAGCCTTTGGCGGATAATAGCAAATTTTATATCTTTGTCTATGATCGTAATGGTCAGCTCCTGAAGCGCAGGGGCACAGTTTACGCCCTGAGTAACGGTTAGAAACGGATTGACAATATGGCCCAGGCAGAACAGATCGCTCCTCGCTATAAACGCAGTCGGTATTTTGTTAAGCCCGACCTTCAGACAAAATATGCCTTTATGTTTGTTCTGACCATTGGTTTGGGAATTAACCTGGGCGTGATTTTGACCTTGACAGCTCCTCTGTTGAGAGATGCTACGTCATGGGTTTTTCAGGTTGTGTACTGCGTGTTGGCTCTGTCAGTGGTCGTCGTGGTAGCGGGTATCAGTATTCTGTTTACCCATAAGATTGCAGGGCCGATCTATAAAATTGAGCGTTCGTTTCGCCAGATCATGGACGAAAAAGACTTAAGTCAGCGGGTCTTTTTACGTACGGGTGATGAGCTTCAGGAGTTAGCTGAAGAAATTAACCGTCTTTTAGATCACCTGCGCAATTCTCTATTGATTGAACGCCAAAAAGGCGATGCTTTGCTGATTCGCTTAGATCATCTAATTGGCCAGCTTGAGCAAAAAGATCATCCTGATCAAACTGAATTAGTCGCCCAGATCCGCGAGGTGCGTGAGCGCCTTGAGGACACAAGCATTAAATTTAAGCTGGATTAGACGCTAATCCACTTTGTTGTGGCTTTAGTGTTTGTGCATAAATTCAGCTTAAAAACTTGTGTTGAGAGCCTTGGCGTTGTTTGCATGATCTTCTGAAGAGTTTGATGATATATGTTTCAGGCCTGTCTGTATCTGGCTTAATTGTTCTGCTCAGTGCAGTAACGCTTTGCGTGCTAAGTTGAGTTAGTTGAGTTAGTTCAGTCATATAAGTTCAATAAGCTCATGTTTAATAGCATCATTTAGGAGTAATTCTGTTACTCTGTATTGATTGAGTCTGAGTTCTGAAGATGCAAATAAGCAGAATAAGAGCTTGTTTAATGCCTTTTAGACTTGAAGTTAACTTGAGTTGGCTCTGTATAAAGCTTGAGTTGGCTTCATCTAGCTTGACGCTCTGATTGCGATCTAGTAGACAGGCTTACAGGCTACTGTTATACTTTTTTCTCTGGAATCTCTTAGGTTTAGTTTCTTTTATCCATATTTTAACCTAAACCTAAACCCCCTTGGACGGTATTAAAGCCTGATGAGGACTGGCTTACGGCCAGTTGAGTCCATCCCAGCGACAAAGGACCTCAAGCTGTGGTCCTGGAGGCTCCCCGCCTCTGTTCACCCTATCCCTGTGCGCAAGGCAGGGGCGGTAACAGCTATTACATCGCGTTTTGAAAATTTTAGGAGGGTATCCCTTGCCTACCATCAACCAGTTGATCCGGAAACCGAGACGGTCCGTGATTCGCAAGACGAAATCACCGGCCCTCAAGCAGTGCCCGCAGCGTCGTGGCGTCTGCACCCGCGTTTACACCACCACGCCTAAGAAGCCGAATTCGGCTCTGCGTAAAGTAGCTCGTGTGCGCCTGACCAATGGCATCGAAGTAACAGCTTACATCCCCGGCGTTGGCCACAATCTTCAGGAGCACTCTGTTGTTCTGATCCGCGGCGGCCGTGTTAAAGATCTACCCGGTGTGCGTTATCACATCGTCCGTGGCTCTCTCGACACTCAGGGTGTTGCCAATCGTCTCCAGAGCCGTTCTAAGTACGGTGCTAAGACGCCCAAGAATCAGAAGCCGACCGGCAAAAAGAAGTAAAAGGGTAGACTTATGCCAAGAAGAGCAAAAATCAAAAAGCGCCTGCCTGCTCCCGATCCCGTTTATCAGAGCCAGGACATCGCTAAATTTATCAACTGCCTCATGACTCGCGGTAAAAAGACCGTAGCTGAAGGCATCTTCTACGGTGCTCTGGACAAAGCCGAAGCTAAGCTCGGCAAGCCCGGCATCGAGATCTTCAACAAGGCGCTTGAGAACATCACGCCGATGATCGAAGTCAAACCCCGCCGCGTCGGTGGTGCTACTTATCAGGTTCCCGTCGAAGTGACCAAAGAGCGCGGTCGTGCTCTGGCTCTGCGTTGGGTCATCAAGTATTCTCGCGATCGCAACGGCAAGTCCATGATTGACCAGCTGTCTGCTGAACTCCTGGATGCTTATAACAACACTGGCTCTAGCGTAAAGAAAAAAGAAGATACCCATAAGATGGCTGACGCGAACCGTGCGTTTGCTCATTACCGGTATTAAGGTTTAGGAACAGAGAATGGCTAGAAAGTATCCTATCGACACGGTTCGCAATATCGGAATCGTTGCCCACATTGATGCGGGTAAAACGACTGTAACCGAGCGAATCCTCTATTACACCGGCGTTGTTCATAAAATCGGTGAGGTGCACGAAGGTGCCGCTACCACCGACTATATGGAACAAGAACGTGAGCGCGGTATTACGATCACCTCTGCTGCCATCAGCACTGAGTGGGACGGTCATCGCGTCAACATCATCGACACCCCGGGCCACGTTGACTTCACGGTTGAAGTTGAGCGCTCTCTGCGTGTTCTTGATGGCATGGTCGGCGTTCTGTGCGCCGTTGCCGGCGTTCAGCCCCAGTCTGAAACCGTTTGGCGCCAGGCTAACCGCTATAAAGTTCCGCGTATCAGCTTCGTGAACAAAATGGACCGTCCTGGCTCCAACTTCATGAAGGCTGTTAACGGCCTGCGTGATCGTCTGGGCGACCGTTCGATTCCTGCCCAGCTGCCCATCTTCACTGATGGTGAGTTTAAAGGCGTTGTCGACATCGTGCATCAGAAGGCTTACATCTACAATGATGACCTCGGCAAAGATATCAGCGAAGTGCCCATCCCCGAAGATATGGTGGATGAAGTTCAGCAGTATCGCGAAGAGTTGATTGAAGCTGCAACCGAGCAAGACGACGAGCTGCTGAATAAGTATCTCGAAGGCGAAGAGATCTCACTTGAAGAGCTCAAAACCGGTCTGCGTAAAGCGGTTATTGCAACCAAAGTAACTCCCGTGTTCTGCGGTACCGCCTTTAAAAACAAAGGTGTTCAGCTGCTGCTTGACGCCGTTGTTGACTATCTGCCTTCACCTCTTG
>CAJYHH010000620.1 GCA_913773825.1 Candidatus Sericytochromatia bacterium
CTTTTGGGTTCGCGAATCACAGCGTGAAGCCCTTGAAAATAAGGGCCTGACCCTCTTCAACGTCAAAACCGAAACAGAGCTGCATATCTCCGCTCCCCAGGTTGTAACCCGGGTTCCGGCAGACGCCAAATATGACGCCCTGTTCATCTGTGTTCGCAGCGACCAGCTCGACACTGCCCTTAACGAAATCAAAGCACAGATCCCCAATCGTGAGGATTTGGTCGTGATTCCGGTTCAGCCCGGTCGTGATGACGGTCTGAAAACCTTCCGCAGCCTGCCAGAAGCAATTATCGTACCGATGTCGCCGGCTTTTTCAGCCTTTTTAAACGACACGCGCGTCGATTATTGGGCGCCTAAGCTGATTCCCAGCTTAGTTGGCCCGCCGTTTAACGAAACTCTGCATGTGCGTGATGAAATTGTGCGCCTGCTCAGCCAGGGTGGGATTCCCACCAAAGGTGTAAACGATCTTGAAGCCGAAGTGCGCTTTCCAAGTGCAGCGCTTCAGGTTTTGCTGGGTGCATTTCATCTCTCTGACTACTCACTGAAAAGTTTAGGCCATAACAAACGCCTGCTTAATTTGACGGCTCAGAGCGTACGCGAAGCCATGGAAATTGTTAAACGCGACCTTGGCTTCATTCCGGTGAAGTACAAACCACTTGAGCACCTGACGGGAGAATCCCTGCAGGCGCTGCTCTGGTCGATGGAACATTCGGCCCTGAGCGACTTTTTAAATAATATGTGGGGCGTTCACGCCCGCAAGATTCACACCCAGACTTATCGTCATCTTGATGATCTGATGGCCCTGAGCCTTCAGCAGTCCAAAAAGCCGCCCATGGCCTTAACCGCCCTGACGGCGATGACACCCGAAAAAATCGGCGAGTATCTCAAAAGCTCACGCCAGTTTTCCGGCAAGGATCCGCAGAAGAATCTCAAAATGGGAATTGCCGTCGGCCTGGGTGGTCTGTTGCTCTGGCGCGCACTTAAGCGCACCCGCTCCTAAAAAGGGGGCCATCAGCCCATGAAAATTGTCGATATTGCAGAAATCACCGCCAGCAGCGGCAGCGGTGGCAACGGAATGATTGCGTTTAGACGCGAAAAACACGTTGCCAACGGTGGCCCTTCCGGCGGTGATGGTGGACGCGGTGGCTCAGTTTATTTTGAAGCCAGCGAAAACCTTCATACTCTTTTAGACTTCCGCTACCAGCATCACTTTAGAGCGCCTGACGGCGAAAAAGGCGATATTAAAAATCGCTTTGGCCGCAAAGGCGAAAATCTGATTATTCCGGTTCCTGTTGGAACCGTAATTCGCGATAAAGAAACCGATAAAGTGATCTGCGATTTGGCTGTTGCCGGTCAGCGTTTTTTAGTCGCCAAAGGCGGCAAAGGCGGTAAAGGCAACGCTCAATTTGTCAATTCAGTGTATCAAGCACCGCGCTTTGCCGAACCCGGTGAACCCGGCGAAACCCGCACCTTAGTGCTGGAACTTAAAACAATTGCAGATGTGGGCTTAGTCGGGATGCCCAATGCCGGTAAGTCTTCTCTGCTCAGCGTGATTTCAGCTGCGCGGCCCAAAATTGCGGACTATCCGTTTACCACTTTGACACCCAATTTGGGTGCGGTCAGATTTCCTGACGGAGACGGCTGTATTGTGGCCGATATCCCAGGTCTGATTGAAGGCGCCAGCGAAGGCATTGGCCTTGGTCATGACTTCTTGCGCCATATTGAACGGACTCGCCTGTTATTACATCTGATTGACTCATCAGCACCTGATCCAATTCAGAACTATCTGATTATTCAGGAAGAGCTTCATGCCCATCCGGCTAATCTTGACGGCAAACCTCAGTTAATTGTCCTGAATAAACGGGATCTGATTGATGAAGCTGAACTTGAGATTATTACCGAAATGCTGCGTGAGCACACCCAGGCCCCGCTGTACGTGATCTCAACGGCGACTCAATTGGGACTTCGCGAATTGCTCTTTGCTGTCGAGCAACAGCTGGACGAGCTGCCGCCAATTCCGCTATATGAAATTGAGCCAGAGCCCGAGATCAAGCTGGACAGCACGCCGGATTATGAAATTGAGCTCGATGACGGCATCTATATTGTCTACTGCCCGCCGCTAGAACGCATGTTGCTGCTCTCAGATCTTGAAGATTCACGCGCTCTGCACCGCTTCCAGAAGCAGCTTTATAGCCTGGGCATCATTGATGCGCTAAAAGAAGAAGGAGCCGGTTCCGGCGATACGGTTCGTATCGGCGACTTCGAATTCGACTACCTCTAAAAAGGAGCACCGGCAGTGGCTGAGTCGCCTGTTGTCAAAGCCCGTATTGGACTCTTGATGGCTACCCGCAACCAGGCGGAGCTACTGCCGATCGCCCTTGATTCTTTATTAGGCCAAAGCCACCGTCAGTTAACCCTGACGGTGGTCAATGACGGTTCAGACGATCAAACCGCAGAAGTCCTGGCACGTTATCAGTCTGATTCACGTCTGAGCGTGATCAGCACTCGTACCCAAGGGCCTGTTCCCAGTCTTAATCTGGCCATGCAAAAAGGCAAACCGGCAGCTTATTATGCCGTGGTTTATGCATCTTGTTTTTATGCCTATAATTTTCTTGAAACCTTGCTGGATGGGCTGTTGCGCAGTCCACGCAGCGTAGGCACTTTTTGCTGTGTCTGCCAATGGGAAAATCCCGAGCTGACCAAAATCTATCAAGAGCCCTTTTACGATGCAAATGAGCTTTTAGTTCGCAATACGCTGGGGCTTGGCGTCTTGTTTCGCAGCATGGCCTTTAAAGAAGCCGGTGGCTTGTTTTTATCTGAGCGCAAAGGCATTTGGGAAACCTGGCAGCGCTTAGCTACCAAAGGACCCTTTTTAAAAAACCAAAATATTCTGATCCGTTATCGCTACAGCGCTTATGATCAGCCTCCTGCACCCAGCGCAATAGATCCTGAAAAAGAACTCTATCCTCAGCTTAAAATTCAGGCTTTAATTAACCCCAGTGATCGGGTCGACCCAGACTGGCTCGCCCTGTTGACAGCAGCAGGACACAGTCTGGTGATGCCTGACAGCCT